>CAJWOD010000084.1 GCA_913044145.1 uncultured Nitrospina sp.
ACTCTCTTGCCATCAATGCATCATTCGGAGTATCTGCATTTGCCCGAATTTGTAAAGAACGTGTTTCTCCAGCCCAAGTCACCATACGGGTAAAAGAACCCGTTAATTTGGATTTCGTCAAAGGAACAATACCTTGAATTACCTCCCCCGTGGTTCCATCCAGAGTAAGAGGAGTCAGCTCTTTCATTTTGACTCCCCCCAACGAGCAAGTTTTTCGGCGGCTATTCACAATCAAACCTTCCACCCCTGATACACACGGTTTTCCCATTGCCCGGGCAACCACCGCGGCATGAGATGTCATTCCCCCTTTTGCTGTGATAATACCTTCAGCAACATTCATACCTCTAATATCTTCGGGAGAAGTTTCCATTCTAACTAAGATTACCTTTTCCTTTGCTTCTGCCATTTCCTCTGCCGCTTCCGAGGAAAAAACAATTTTTCCGGCTGCCGCGCCTGGTGATGCGCCCAATCCTTTACCTAGGCGTTTGACTTTTGCTTTAGGATCTATCATTGGATGAAAAAGTTGCCCTAACTGGTCAGCGGGTATCCTCATAAGGGCTTCCCTCTTATCTATCAAACCTTCATCCACCATATCTACAGCTACCTTGATAGCCGATTCCGCAGTTCGTTTTCCAGATCGAGTCTGTAGTAAATATAATTTCTCATTTTCAATAGTGAACTCCATGTCCTGCATATCTTTATAATGCTTTTCCAGTCTTCGATAGACATTCACTAATTCTTGATAAATATCCGGCATATCGATTTCAAGCTGGTCAATCGAGTTTGGGGTACGAATCCCCGCAACTACATCTTCACCCTGTGCATTGATCATGTATTCACCGAAGAATTTTCTTTCTCCAGTAGCCGGATTACGAGTGAACGCCACTCCCGTTGCAGAGGTTTTACCCATATTTCCAAAAACCATTGACTGTACCGTTACCGCCGTTCCCCAATCTTGTGAATATCCATGCATCTTTCTATAAATAACCGCCCGTTCCGTATTCCAGGAGTTGAATACTCCTTCTACTGCCATTCGCAACTGCTTAATTGGGTCATCAGGAAATTCTTTATTAGTATCACGAACAACAATAGCTTTAAATTTTTTGATGATTGTTTTTAAATCTTTGACTGAAAGTTCCGTATCGACTTTGATGGAACGCCTTTTCTTTTCTTTTTCTATAATTGTTTCAAATAGCGCACTATCAATATTTAAAACAACATTACTAAACATAGAAATAAATCTACGATAAGTATCGAGAGCGAACCATTCGTTTTGTGATTTTTTTCCTAGACCGTGAAGAGAGTCTTCGTTTAGGCCCAAGTTCAAGACTGTATCCATCATACCTGGCATAGAAACTCTAGCTCCCGAACGAACTGAAACCAGCAAAGGATTTTCAGAGCCACCAAATTTCTTACCCGTTGTTTTCTCAAGGGATTTTAAATGCATTAAAATTTCATCCCATAATTTTGGAGGAAATTTATTTTTATTTTTAAAATAATTAACACATGCGTCGGTAGAGACAGTAAAGCCGGGTGGAACATCTATACCCAAAGATGCCATTTCAGCAAGGTTAGCGCCTTTACCTCCTAAGAGATTTTTCATGTTTGCCTTGCCATCGGCTTTCTTTCCGGCAAAAGCATATACAAGTTTTTTGGTCATAAATAAATAAGCGCTTTACGCTTTACAAAATAGGGTTAAAAACAAGAAGTGAAACTCTAAACCGTCGAGCACTTCCAAACATCAATCTTTCTTCAAAACAATTTTTGAAAAATCTGCAAGGTCTGAAAACAAAAAAGATATATCTCGTAGCAAGCACTGCCTATTTGTACAAAGAGAAGGGTCTTCCGCCATCACCATCACGTTTTCAAAGAAATTATCTACCGAAGGCTTTATCTCTCCCATTTTCTCCAGCGCTTTAGGAAATTCTTTCTTTTTAAGATGACCTAAAACTGGGTTACGAACTTTTAAGAATGCTTCATATAATTGTTTTTCTGCGGGTTCATTCAACAGTCCGGGATCTATTTCTCCATCAACCTTTTTATCTAAAATTCTAGCAACTCGTCTGAAAGCAATGGCAATAGATTCAAAATAAGGCTGCTTTTTTAAATCGGAAAACGCTGCTACTTTTGCTTTTACATCAACAATAGAATCGATTCCCGTTGATAGAACGCAATCTATTGCATCGTAGGGGAAATTCTCCCCAATCAACAATGTTTTATACCTCTGAGAAAATAAATCTTCTACATGATTTTTTATTTCATCTTTACCGAGCTTTGCTTCTTTCTCAATTAGATCAAGGCTGGTCTCCACGGTATTTTGAAATGAAATCTGCCATCCTTGATCCAGCACGATTTGCAAAATACCTAGAGCATGTCTCCTCAAACCATACGGATCTTCCGAGCCAGATGGAATTAGGCCTACACCTATACAACCAATAATAGTATCGAGCTTGTCTGCAACCGCAATGATAGCCCCTAATTCCCCAGAAGGTAAACCATCACCAGCAAAGGCTGGACGATAATGTTCTTTGATAGCCTGCGCCACTTCGGCTTCTTCTCCAGAGTGAACTGCATAATATCCTCCCATAATGCCCTGCAACTCGGGAAACTCGAAAACCATTTGGCTGACTAGATCTGCCTTGCTCAACCTCGCCGCTCGCCTTACTTGCGTTTCTTTTTTGGGACAAATCTGACTTGCTAGAATTCCTGCCAAAGCGGTGATACGATCGACTTTTTCGTAAATGGTTCCTAACTTTTTCTGAAACACCACACCTTTTAATGATTCAACAAAATCTTCCAAACTTTTCTTGCGGTCTTCATCGTAAAAAAAGCGGGCATCCTCCAATCGAGCACGTAAGACCCGCTCATTTCCTTTTTTAATTTCATTTTCATCAGAAGCTGGCATATTGCTGACAGTAATAAAACAAGGCAGAAGCTTATCCCTCTTATCCCAGATTGGAAAATATTTCTGATGGTATTTCATAGTTATAACTAGTAACTCTTCCGGCAACTCTAAAAATCTAGAATCAAAATCCCCTTTAATCGCTACAGGGTATTCCACTAGATAATTTACAAGATTTGCTAAGTCTTCATCTTCTTTAATATGGCCTCCCGCTTGTTTGGCTAATTGCTGGACCTGTTCAAGAATAGATTTTTTTCTTTTCTCAGGATCAACAAGTAAAAAATGTTGTTTACAATCATCCAAATAAGACTCAAGAGTTTTAATTTTAAACTTTTCGGGGTTTAAAAATCGATGCCCTCGTGAAACTATACCGTTTACAATCCCATCGAATTCAAATTCCAAAGCCTTTCCATCAAATAATGCTGCGATCCAATGCAAAGGCCTGGCAAAGGGGCGAGTTTTGTTTTCCCAACGCATTTTTTTCTGGAAAGGAATCTCATTAATTAATTTTGGTAAATACTCATTCAATAAGGATGGAGTGGAGCGACCTTTATTTTCAACCTTGGCACAAACAACTTCTCCTTTAGGAGTTTGTTTGCGAGTAAGATCTGCTACATCGATACCTTTACCGCGAGCAAAACCTATTGCGGCTTTTGTGGGTTGGCCACTATCATCATATGCCAAAGAAACACCTGGACCAAGAAACTCATCCACAGAGTCTTCCTGCATTTCCATCACCCCTTTTATCGATATGATCAACCGTCTCGGAGTTCCCATAGTTTTTGGGACTTCTGCGTCAATCCGGTTTTTGGCAAAAAAAGAGGATAGCTCCTTCTTCATATACCTTAATGCCGGTTCAACATATCCGGAAGGAATCTCTTCTGATCCTATTTCTATAAAAAATTCAGCCATACAAATAAAAGCTTAATATTTCTTTTTTAATAAGGGAAATTGCATTTCTTCTCTTTGCTGTAAATAAACTTCAGCACTTATACGTGCAAGATTACGAACTCTCCCTATAAAACCTGTGCGTTCAGTAACGCTAATGGCACCCCTTGCGTCCAGCAAGTTAAAAACATGAGAACATTTCAACGTATAATCATAAGCGGGAAGAACCAACCCCTTTCCCAGCAATTCCTTCGCTTCCAATTCATACATATCAAACCACTGAAACAATCTTTCCTTATTTGAGGCTTCAAAATTATAGCGAGAAAATTGTTTTTCTGTTTCTAGATGGACATCGCCATATAAAAGTTTTTCATTCCACTTCAAGTCATAAACGTTTTCAACATTTTGTAGGTACATGGCTATACGCTCTAATCCATAAGTTAATTCCGCAGTAACTGGTTTTAAATCTATACCACCCACTTGTTGAAAATAAGTAAACTGGGTAATCTCCATGCCATCTAGCCAGACCTCCCAACCCAGTCCCCATGCACCTAAAGTAGGTGACTCCCAATCATCTTCAACAAACCTAATATCATGTTTCAAAGGGTCCACTCCCAAAACAGTGAGACTGTGTAAATATTGGTCCTGCACATCTTGCGGGGAAGGTTTCAGAATCGTCTGAAACTGATAATAATGTTGGAGCCGGTTCGGGTTCTCTCCATATCTACCATCAGTAGGGCGTCGAGAAGGTTCCACATAGGCTGCATTGTAAGGCTCAGGACCCAGCACCCTAAAAAAAGTACAGGGATTAAACGTGCCGGCCCCTACCTCAATATCATAGGGCTGATGTATAGCACACCCACGGGATGCCCAATAGTTTTGAAGATTTAAAATGATGTCCTGAAAATACATAACCGATAGGGTTTATCAGAGATCAACAAACAAAGTCAACCCCCCCTAAATTCAGCGTGGGGCCGGTAATATTATTCTTTAGGATTCCCACCCAAAAAAGGGAATAAATAGGTTGGTTTCCATAAAGTTAGACTGTAAAGAACTGGCGAGGTACCAATAAAAACAGGCAACTCTCCTAACGATTTTCAAATTGGAAATTGTAATTGAGCTCCGGGGTAAGCTTTTTCAATAAGAATATCAATCACCTGTTTGATGGCTTGCACATGTTTTTGTGCAGAGGGCATAGCATCGTAATTAGCTTCCTCCTCTTCCAGAGAAATAACCCCTTCTCCCATGTAATTACAATAGAAAGCACCGATTGGTGTAAATTTTTCTAGGGGTTCACTCTCCTGACCCGAGTTTACAATCACCATTATTTGAAAATCTTCTGCTCCAGAATAAATCTCAAAAGGCCCTTTGTTTTTAAGGGTGTGCTCTTTACAATAACCGAGGACCCGTTCCATTTCTTCTAGTGAAATCGCTTTATATACGGTGTGCAATTTTTCTGCCAAGTATATTACGTTGATAATCTAGCAAATACCGCAAACATGACAGGTGGCGGTATCGCACACGGGAGTGCGCCCAGCATTAAGTCCACGCTGATAATCATCCCACAAAAATCCGTTGCGGTAACCATGGTCGACTATGTCCCAGGGCAGGTAGTCTTCTTTACCGTACTGTCGGTATACAAACGAATCCACCGAATGTTTATTTAAAGCGCTTTTAGCGTCGTGACCATTACTCAAAAAAGTTTTAAAAAACTCATGCACGCTACGATCACCGCGGGAAAGATAAGTCTGCAGATAAGCTTCATTAGGAGAACCAAAACTCAATTTCAGGTGGGGGAGTTTCCCTAATGCTTTTCGCAACCGGGAAAATTTTTTCTTTAAACTTTTTACCTTTTCCATCGGGTGCCATTGAAACGGCGTTCCCGGCTTAGGAACCAATGGGCTCAAACTAATCGTGACTCGACCAATACGTCCAAGATTACGACATTCATCAACATAAACTTCTTGAACCCGTTCAACCAAGTGAATAAATTGTTCAATATCGTCATCTGTTTCGTGTGGTAATCCGATGATAGAATAAATTTTTAAATGTAGTATGCCCTTACGGGTTAGAAACCTGCACTTCTCTATAATAAAATCATCGGTCGCTGCTTTATTTATCACATCGCGCATTCTTTCTGATGGACCATCAACAGCAACTGTCAATGTTTTCTGTCCGCTCTTTAAAATCAACCCAACAAGTTCATCAGTAAGAGTTTCCATTCGTAAAGAAGAAAACGAAATTGTCTTGCCCTCATCTGTAATTCTTTTAGCTAGAGCAGGGAGTTGAGGGTGGTCAGTTACTGAAGGCCCAACCAAGCCTATGGTTTGGGCTGTTTTCCCCTGGTCTCCAAGAGTCTGCATCATGGAATCATAAGTTTTATTCAAATCAGGAAGACGAGGCGGACGATAAATGAAGCCCGCCGTGCAGAATCGGCAAGCCCATATGCAACCTCGAGTGACCTCCATCAAAGCCATATCCTTGAACGTAGAATTCTCTCCATGCACAACAGAGTGAGTACAAAGGGACTGCTCTTTTTCTACCCAATGACGAGTCACTCGCGAAGGGATATCAATAGAAGTCGAAACACCTACCTGACGACCGGATTCAATTTGCAAATCATAAAATTTCGGCACATAAATTCCAGGGAGACTAGCCGCTTTTTCTAAAATTTTATTTTTATCCTCGCACTTATAAAGCGTGTCAAAAAAGTAATTGGCCATACCT
>CAJWOD010000085.1 GCA_913044145.1 uncultured Nitrospina sp.
TTTTGAATATTCATCAACAATGTAATAAGTTCTGCATCTTCACATTCACGCATTCCAGCAACCAGGGAACCCCTTTCATCTTCTTCATATTTTTTGTCCCACTTATCAAAGGTTGCAAAGATTTTATCTTTGCAATGGATTAAATCGTAAAAAAAACTTTCAATTTCAATTTTTGGCATAACTTCCCCACCCAAAATTCCGAGGCATGCCCGGAAAAAATTAATAAAAAAACTTTGCCCTTACATAGTATTATTATAAAGTATCGTGTCTCCACAGCAGGAGGTCACAGATTATACTATATCATTCCAAACCATTTTAAAGAATCATGTCAGACGAAGAACGTTTTAAAGACAACGAAAACGGCACCATATTGGACACACGCTACAACCTGATGTGGGCCAAAGAAGATAGTTACCAAATGCGCAATAAATGGTGTGCCTGGAAAGGTGCGCACAATTATATTGACTGGTTAAACGAGCAAAAATTTGCAGGTTACGAAGATTGGCGCCTCCCCAAAAGCCAAGAATGTAGAAATCTTTACGATCATGAGAGTAAAAACTCGGACTTCAATGGTGACATTGTTCACCTTGACTATAAATTCCCCGAAGGATGTGGTTCGAACTACTGGTGCATAGAAGAATCAGGAATCAATGCAATGGCTTATAACTTTTATAGTGATCGGGCGTATCAAGTTCGTAAAAAAGCCAAAGATGAAGATAATATGTGCTGCCGGGCTGTCCGCACCGCTGGTCCGCCAGTAAAAAAGAGTGGTCGATTATCCAGTACTGGAAGAACCCGAAGAGAATAAAAATTCCCTACCTTAAGTCTATCTATGGCTCATCACCGGAGAACTCGCGCTGAAATAAATTTGAAGGCTTTCAAACATAATCTTCAAAATTTAAAAACTGCTCTGGGTTCAAAAACAGAAATCATGGCTGTTGTCAAGGCTGATGCCTATGGTCACGGAGCTCTTCCCTGCGCAAAAACTGCTATCGAATCAGGCGTAGGCTATCTTGGCGCAGGTGTCATTGAAGAAGGAATTGAACTTAGAAAAAATGGCATCAAAGATCCTGTACTTATCCTTGGAGGTATTTTTGCCGATGAAGTAGCAGATTTGGTCCATCACAATCTTTCTACAATACTTTCCACTTCCCATCTGGCCGAGGCTCTTTCAAGGGAGGGAAAAAAACAAGGTAAAACAGTTAATATTCACATAAAAATAGACACAGGAATGAACCGATTGGGAGTTTACCCTGAAGATCTGTTAGCTCTGACTGAAAAAATCGGGAGTCTACCAAATCTAAAGATAGAAGCTTTATCAACTCATTTTTCATCAGCCGACGATGAAGATTTATCTATAACAAACCAACAGATAGAACTTTTTAAAAAAGCTTTGAATAAATTAACAAATGCGGGGATCATCCCCTCATTAACGCATCTGTCAAACACCTCTGCTATTTTCCGTTTCCCAGAGAGCCATTCCAAAATGGTGAGACCAGGACTTATTTTATATGGAGCCCTTCCCTCTCCCATTTTAAATTCTGTGGTTCAAAATTTTTGCAAGAATGAAAATCTTAAAAATTTTGAGCCGGTCATGCAATGGAAAAGCCGAATTATCCTATTGAAATCAGTGCAAAAGGGACAAGCTCTAAGTTATTCTAGAAAGTATTTCACACAAAAAGACAGTCGCATTGCCACTATTCCCATAGGTTATGCAGACGGACTTTCTCGTAGATTATCCAATAACATGGAGGTATTGGTAAAAGGTAAACGAGTGCCTCAGGTTGGGACAATTTGCATGGATATGAGTTTGATTGATGTCTCCGAAGTTCCTGACGTTCAAATGGGAGACGAGGTGGTTATTTTTGGAAAGCAAGGAGAAGAAGTAATTCAAGTAGAAGAGTTAGCCCAAAAAGCAAATACACTTCCTTATGAAATTTTATGCAATGTTGGAAAACGCGTGCCAAGAATATATCAAAATTAAACTTGAGTTACTCTAGAGTTTTTAAATCTGTTAATTTTGAAATGTGATTTTTTCTACACCAATCACGAATTCCATCCACCACCTTCACTGTAACCTTGGGGTCTACATAATTTGCAGTACCGATCTGAACGGCTTTTGCTCCAGCCATTAAAAACTCAATGGCATCGTCACTGTTAGATATACCCCCAATCCCAATGACAGGAATTTTCACAGCCCGAGCAGTTTCATAAACCATGTTGAGCGCAAGGGGTTTGATCGCGGGTCCGGACAATCCCCCTGTGCGATTTGCCAGATAAGGTTTGCCTGTTTCGAGATTTACTTTCATACCGACAAAAGTATTACAAACTGATAAAGCATCGCCTCCTGCATCTTCTGCAGCTTTGGCTAATGTGGTTATATCTGTCACATTGGGGGATAATTTAACGATCAGGAATTTATCGGTAACTTTGCGGACAGCATCCACCACTTCCCTTAGCACCTCTGGGGCTGAGCTGAACTGCAAGCCACCCTCCTCTACATTTGGACAGGATACATTCATTTCCAAAGCATCTATCCTTTCTTCTTTGGATAAAGCTAATGCCATTTCTGCATACTGCTGAATCGTTTCTCCAAAAAAATTTACAATGATCCTAGTTTTATACATCTTCAGTAACGGAAGTTTTTTGGACAAAAACGCATCCAGCCCAATATTCTCCAGCCCAATAGCGTTGAGCATGCCGGAAGCCGTTTCAATAACTCTGGGGACTGGATTACCTGATTTTGGTTTTAAAGATAGTCCCTTGGTAGAAAAACCACCGAGGTCGTTTAAATCCAAAAAATCGGTATACTCCAGTCCATAGCCAAAAGTGCCCGATGCGGCAATCACCGGATTACTCAGAACCAGTTTTCCAAGGTCTACTGTTAAGTCAACTGTATCCATATCATATTGACATTAAAGGAGTTAATTGATATATTTTGATCGTTACGGTCAGAGTTAGCCTAAGTCACACCAGAATCATATCCTAACATCTTTATATTTAAAATAACGAATTTTCAATCGAAATAATCAAGGGAAAGCCCAACATTATGGAACCAAGAGAAAGTTTATCTCTTCCCGAAAACGAAAATCACGACACCAATAAATATACAAAACGCATCAATGATCTTATTGAAGATGCTGAAATAGAAGCAGAAATTGAAGCAGAAAAAAAAATTCTACCAAAAATTTCACAAGTATTCTTATTTTCGATTTTTGGTTTAGGGCTTTTGTCACTAATTTACCTTCAAACTAACAGTCAAACAGGGCAAGTAGCATTACTTAGTGATGAAAAAATGGCATATACAAATACACCGATCAAATCTGCTGAAGAAAAACTGATTAAACAAGTATCCACCTTAGAAAATAAAAACTCTCATAATCCTTTTCTAAAAGTGAACACCCTAAATAACTTTGTTGGGCCTGTGAAAATAACACCAGCAAAAATATCGGATTTCAATAGAAAACCTAAAGTAACCGCTAAGCTCGAGACAAAGATAAAAAAAACAAATAAAACTTCTAAATCCTTAGCCAAAAGAAGTATAGCAAACCTCGTAAAGCCCAATACCCGATTTTTTATCCAAACAGGAGCCTTCTTTCAAAAGAAAAATGCGGAATTATCCGCGAAAAAACTTCAGGTAAAAGGGTTTTCTCCATTAATCCATGTTGTAACGCGAAACAATACCAAGACCTATCTTGTACAACTAGGTGTTTTTCCAAATAAAGAAAAAGCAAAACTAGCTCAGGAAAAATTGGCACGGGCAGGTTACGCAAAAACAATCATCAAATAACTAGTTGTATTTATTTCCCGGTATAACAATGTTTCTGATGGTACGATGACATCTTTTTTTCTCTCATTCTTAAGAGATTAATAAACTTTGTTGGACTTAATAAAAATCCTAGCAGGAATGGCTCTACTCTATTACGGAGGGGACTTTTTAGTAACAGGTAGTGTCCGTTTTGCCCGCTACTTAAAAGTGAGTTCATTTGTCATTGGCGCTACAGTACTAGCGTTTGGAACCTCTGCCCCAGAACTGGCTGCTTCCATCCTTGCAGCTCTAAATGACGCTCCAGAGCTGGCAATGGGTAATATAATAGGCAGTAATATCGCCAATATAGGTCTTGTTCTTGGACTAGCCTGCCTTATCGCTCCAATAACAATTGCCTCTTCTAGGTTCAAGCGAGAATATCCTCCCTTTCTTCTTTCCGCATTATTAATTTTATTTCTGGCATGGGATCTAAAAATTCACCAGCCTGAAGGAGTTCTAATGGTTGGTTTGCTTGCAATATATATTTGGAGGTCATTCCATAAAGAAGACTTAAACGCACAACCAGAGGAAGAGGCTCGATTGTTTTTAGATAAGGGCCCTACATTTCAAGTTGTATTAATCCTAATTGGCCTAATTGGTTTGGTATCAGGAGCAAAGCTTCTTGTATCAGGAGGAGTTTCCATTGCTAGAAACTTAGGAGTTGGGGAATGGTTTATTGGAATCACTGTAGTCGCAATAGGAACAAGCCTTCCAGAAATTGTTTCCTCCATAATGGCCGCTAGGAGAGGACATGGCGAAATGGCTATTGGCAACATTTTTGGGAGTAATATTTTTAATATCCTGATGGTTCTGGGTATTACATCAATAATACATCCTTTGAACATAACAGAACCTATTCATCCGGACCTGATCATGGCAACTGGATTCACCTGTCTCCTTTTTATATTAACGTTACGTGGGAAACATTCCCTAGGGAAAATAAGTGGTGTAATTTTATTGATCACTTATTTTCTATATATAGTTTTAAAAGGTATTGGGAAACTTTAAAATTAGACGGAAGAATTTGGGCTTAACGGATTTTTAACTTTTTTAGCCCTTGCTTATAATGAGGACCATATCCCCCATGCAAAAAACAAAACTGCAGCAGCAATACCCATATTTTTTTTCGACAACTTGAAACCAATTTGACTAGAGTTAGGCTGGTCTGGTGCTAGATTTTCTGTTTCCTTATCGTCAATAAATAGCGGATGCTCAAGGATATCCAAGTCGTCTTCCATGGATTTGGGAGCTCGGACAATAGGCCCATCAATCATCTTACAATTTCCATTAAATTTAGACCCCTCACCAATTATCAAATTGTAGGCAGAAATATCTCCTATTAAGCAACTTTCATTCATTAAGAAAACCTTATTTTTAGCTAGTAGATTCCCTTGAATATACCCCTTACTGGTTACATCATGAGCTTTGATGTTTCCTGAAATTTTTGCGGCCTTACCAAAAGAAATATGACTGGTTGAGTGGATCTCTCCCTCAAAATCACCATCCAAATGCACAATCTCTTTAGCCCAAAGAGTGCCTTTTAGGTGCACGCCTTTTTTAAAATACGAGTCCATAATATTCCCACCTAAAACAAATATAAAATATGAGAAACAACATTATCGGAGTGATTAAATAGTAACAAATAAACAATTAGGTTACAATCTAACCCCATCTGTAAAGGCCTTAGGGACCTATTCCTCCTGCTTTTACAATCACAAGTTGAAAAACTATAATTTTGCTGTTAGTTTGTTCACCTTTAAAAGAATAGCCTAAAAATTAAGGAAGCCAAATGCGTGAAAACCGAGCCTTAAATGAATGCAGAAAAATCAAAGTAACCAAAAATTATATTATGCACCCTGCTGGGTCGGTTCTCATACAAATGGGAAACACAAAAGTCATCTGTTCGGCCACGGTTGAAGAAAAAGTCCCCTCATTCCTTAGAGGAAAAGAAAGCGGTTGGGTAACTGCTGAATATTCGATGTTACCCTCTTCCACTAACAGTCGCACACAACGTGAAGCCTCACGCGGCAAATTAACGGGAAGAACCCAGGAAATACAAAGACTTATCGGTCGCTCTCTTCGAACTGTAATTGACCTTAAAAAGTTAGGGGAGCGAACTATCTGGCTAGATTGTGATGTCATTCAGGCAGACGGTGGAACACGTTGCGCATCAATTACGGGAGCATTTATGGCAGCGGTGCTGGCATTGAAAAAATTAAAAAAAGAAAAACTAATCAATGAATTGCCCATCATAGATTACGTTGCAGCCATCAGTGTGGGTATAGTCAATGGAAAAAAAATGCTTGATCTGGAATACACGGAAGACTCCAATGCGGACGTCGACCTCAATGTTGTCAAAACTGGTTCTGGCGGTTACGTAGAAATCCAGGGAACCGCAGAGCAGGAACCGTTTGATGACAAACAAATGGACGCTATGCTTAAGCTAGCTGATAAAGGGATCAAAGAGCTCATCGCTCTACAGAAAAAAATCGTCGGCATCTAAATATTTTGTATTGATTCCTTGTTCCGCCATCATTATTGCCTCTTCATTTTAATGAAAAAGATTAATCCAACCTCTACTATCAGACAAAATCTGCTTCTAATTCATACATTAAACAGGGATTTGTGGCAGTGATCCTATACACAAAATTATAATCTTTACAAAATATTTATAAATCTTTAGTAATAAACTTAAATAAAAAAGA
>CAJWOD010000086.1 GCA_913044145.1 uncultured Nitrospina sp.
GGAACCCTGGCGAGCCAAAATGAAATATTAATTGAGGGTGAAAATAATAGTCAAGTGGTTAAAGGAGAATCCCTTATTTTAGCCTGCGGTTCTGAGCCCTCATTTTCTGCTACCTTGCCTCGCGAAGAAAATATAATTATTTCTATCGATGAAATTTTCCAGTTAAAAAAATTACCTGAAAAAGTTTTAATTGTGGGTTCTGGTAAATGGGGCAGCGAAGCTGCCATAGGATTTCAAGTGCTTGGGTGTAAGGTATTTATGTGTACGGATTCTGCTGAGATTTTTCCTGAAATGGACTCGGAGTTTAATTCTAAAATTGAAGCGCAATTAAAAAGTAGAAAGGTGAAAATTTTAGCTAATAAAAAAATCGTTTCATTTTTTAAAAACGGAAAAGACTTGGAGATCACTCTTGAAACAGGAATCAAATTTGCCACCAATTTGATAGTTATGGTCGATCAGAGGAAAGGGATAGAAGAAAATAAGATTGCCGAAAGTTTGGGTGCCCGTCTTGGTAGAAAAGGTGAAATCCTGGTTGATGATCTTATGATGTCTAGTATCCCAAGTGTTTATGGAGTGGGAAGTATTTCTGGTAAATGGATTGAAGATTCGATATCACAAGAACAAGGGAGGGTGGCGGCAGAAAATTCAATGGGTAAAAAAAGGACGTTTAATCCCGAGTTGGTTCCTGTGATACATAAACTTGTGCAAAACGTAGGCTATGTAGGTTGTTCTATGAAATCTGCACTTGGCCAAGGATTTCATCCAATTGAAGGGATTAATGATAATGTCAGTTTTGTTGATTTAGAGTCGGAAACTTTTAAAATTGTAGCGGATAAACGTTCTAAATTAGTAGTGGGCGCACAGATTATATCCAAGGAGGCTGGAGAGCTAATTCCTATCATTTCATTAATGATTAAAAAGGGCATTACTGTGGCAAATCTTGCAAACTCCAATAGTATTCAAGGTACACGTTTTCAAGCACTTTGTGAGGCTGCGCGGACCTGTTTAAAGGCTATAAAATCCGGATAAATGCAGTGGCAAATTCTGGACTACTTCTTGTCTTGACTGGATATTTTAATTATGATAAAAACCAACACTTTGACAGTAAAGTTGCGTCTATATTTTACTGTTAAAATACCTTTGGCCCCTTATAATATCTAGATTTAAGAGAGCGAAATGGCTGAGCCAAAAGATAAAAAAGAAACAGAAATAGATACTATCTGGTCACGGCGTGATTTTTTCTCTTTAGCTGGATGGGGAAGCTTCATGGCAGCTTTAGGTCTATCATCTCTTTATTTCGCAAGACTTTTATTCCCCCGAGTTCTTTTCGAGCCCTCTCCTATTTTTAAGGCGGGTTACCCTAGTGACTATACCGTAGGCGCTGTAAGCACTAAATACATTAAAGACCAGCGGGTTTGGATTGTTCGTGATGAGGAAGGGATTTATGTTATTTATGGATTATGCACTCATTTAGGTTGTACCCCTAGATGGCTTAATACAGAAAGTAAATATAAATGTCCCTGCCATGGAAGTGGTTTTACCAAAGAGGGAATGAATTTTGAGGGACCAGCACCCCGACCTTTGGAGCGCTTGAAAATTTCATTAGCCCCCGATGGACAGATAATCGTTGATAAGAGTAAAAAGTTTCTTTGGGAAAAAGGTCAATGGGGACAACCAGGTTCAAAACTTCTGGTCTAACTTCTAAACTTTTTCTAATTAGTACAAGTATCCATTACTAATGGAGGATTGATTTTTGGCAAACAAGGCACCCCAGATTCCGAACATTGCGGAATTGATGGATAAAATAAAAAGTGGAAAAATATTTAGTGAAATTGCTAAAGAAATCACTGAATCTCAGCTTTGGACCTCATCTTTCAGGCATGGTTATGCTGATACTCCGAGGAACCGTGTTCTACAAATAGCCAGTAATGTTTGGCTGCATCTACATCCTGTAAAAATGCACCGTCATGCGCTTAGAATTAAATTCACATGGTGCATGGGTGGTATTACTTTTCTCCTGTTTTTATCAACCGTTGTAACCGGTGTCATATTGATGTTCTATTATCGACCGGTTGGGGAATATGCATATTACGATATGAAGTATCTGCAGTACGATGTTCCCTTTGGGATGCTAATGAGAAATATGCATCGGTGGGCAGCGCATGCAATGGTCATAACGGTTTGGTTGCATATGTTTCGGGTTTTTTTGACAGGATCTTATAAGCCGCCACGCGAATTCAATTGGGTCATTGGTGTTTTTCTCGTAACTTTTACCTTGTTGTTAAGTTTTACGGGCTATCTTCTTCCTTGGGATCAATTGGCTATGTGGGCAGTTACCGTAGGAACTAATATGGCAAGAGCGACGCCTTTTCTTGGAAATGAGGGCCCTTTTGCCGAATTTGTGGGTGTGACACCTAGGTATGATGCGAGAGCTTTACTTATAGGTGGTAGCTTGGTTGGGCCTCCAGCTCTTTTAAGATTTTATGTTTTGCATTGTATATTTATACCACTCATTGCCGGGGCCTTGATGATAGTTCATTTTTGGAGGATCCGTAAGGACGGCGGAATATCGGGTCCTCTTTAAGAATATTTACTTACTCAGGGAAATAAAATATGGCTGAGGCTGCAACACCAAAAAAAAAGATAGAAGAAGTTCCAGAAAAGCTACATGTCTGGCCTTATTTGGTGCGCTTGGAATTTCTTTGTGCATTGGTTGTAATAGTTGCCCTCACGGTCTGGTCTATTGTTATTGATGCACCCCTTGAAGAAGCGGCCAATCCTACTAAAACTCCAAACCCATCAAAAGCACCTTGGTATTTTCTAGGGCTTCAGGACATATTGGTTTATTTTGATCCTTGGTTCGCAGGGGTTGTAGCGCCTGTTTTAATTATCGTTGGACTGATGCTAATTCCATATCTCGATGTAAATCCAAAGGGAAATGGTTACTATACTTATCATGAAAGAAAAGTGGCGATCTGGGTTTACTGTTTTGGTTTTCTAGTACTATGGATTGCACTAATCATCATGGGAGTTTTTCTTAGAGGGCCCGGGTGGAACCTCTTCATGCCTTGGCAATATTGGGATCCACATAAAGTTGTGGCTCTCGTCAATGTTGATCTTCCTTATGCATTTGGTTTCAGAGATTACACCTGGTCTGCTATTTTCGGCGGAGCGGTCTTGTTGGCGTATTTTGGTATAGGAACAGGGGTGTATTTTTTTATGGAGAGAAAAGCTATTAAGTCCGTGGGCTTTCTACGAATGTTTCTAAAAATTCAATTAGCACTCATAATGATTGGAATTGTCATTAAAATTGTTCTAAGAATAGGTTTTAATATTAAATATATTATGGTTACTCCGTGGATTAGTGTTTAGAGAAGTAATATTAAATAATTAGATATAGAGAAAAAAATTGGCTGAAGAAGAAAAAGCTGAAGAAAAAACTAAACCGGATTTTAAAGAAGGGGAATTTGACGAGCATACCTCGTATAGTTTCCTTTTTTTTCTTATAGCCGGCACCACTCTATTAGTTACTTTTTGGGCCTTTTGGGATGATGAGTACAGTCGTCGTGGTTATAAAGTTTATCAGGAGACTTTCTTTAAAGAGCAGTACGCTAAAGCCGAGACGGAATGGAAAACAATCAACACAGAGATTAAAGATAAAGAGCAAGAAATAAATCAAAATCTTGCGGGAAAAATAAATGAACTTGAGGACAATGATTCATATTTGGATTTAGTGGAAGAGGTTCGCTTAAAGCAAATTGCCTTAGATGAACAAAAAGAAAAAAAGAAATTTGCAGGTAGTAGAGTTGATGAGGCCTATTACTACTATAAAAAGGCAATGCACGAGGGAGAAAATTATGATGTGCAAATTGCTACATTACACTCTCTTGAAGGCAAGGTAAAAGAATTCGACCCTATAATAGCCGAAAAGCAAAAAATATTAGAAGAAGCAGAAAATAGGCTTTTAAATGTAAAAGCGGATCAAATTAAGTTGGAAAAAGAGCTGGCTAATTTAACTCGAAAAAAAAGTCAGCTAGAATTCTCAATGGATTACTACAAGCCGTTCCCCTTCTTTTGGAGACCGGCTGAAATCATACAAACCGTAATTCCCGGATTCGGAGTAAATAGTTTTAAGGAGATCATATACAGGGTTGACCGATGTATGACTTGCCATATTTCTTACCAGGATGAGCACTACAAAGATTTTAAGCAACCGTTAAAGACCCACCCTGATTTAGATATATTAATTAAAAAACATCCTCCTGAAAGAACTGGTTGTACATGGTGTCATTTGGGTCAAGGTTCTGCTACTGCTCCCGCTGAGCATGCCCACGGCTCTCACCATGAGACGGATCAAACCTTGGAAGTTAATGAGCCTATTTTACATGGCAATTTTCAGCAAGCCACATGTAGGAATTGCCATGCCGAAGTGGTCAATCTAGAGGCAGCTCCATTACTCTCAAAGGGAAAACAATTATTTATAAAGTTGGGGTGTCACGGTTGTCATCTTGCCGATGGTTATTCGAAACAGGAAAAAGTGGGGCCTTCATTGTTGCGCATTGGTTCCAAAGTGGATACAAGCTGGCTGTATCGTTGGATTAAAAAACCCAAAGGTTATTTGCCCAAAACCAAAATGCCAGAGTTTGGTTTTAATGAGCATGACCTGCAAGGGGTCACGGCTTATCTACTGGATGCTTCAGATAAAGATTATAAATTAAATAGGACCTTCGAAGAGGGTAATGCGGAGAAAGGTGAAAAATTATTTAAAACTGTGGGATGCCAAGCTTGCCATACTTTAAATGGAAAAGGTGAAAATCACGCCCCGGATCTAAGCAATATCGCCCAGAAAGTTAATGCCGATTGGTTGGTAACCTGGATAGGGGGACCCCATACGTATAATCCAAAGAGTAAAATGCCAGATTTGCGTCTTAGTAAAAGCGAATCCACTGATATCGCAACATATCTAATGCAGTTTGGTAATAAAGAGACAATTCCTGGGCTGGAGGCAAAACTCAAAGACCGCGCTTTGGTCAAGCACGGAGAAAAAGTGATTCGCAACCGTGGCTGTTTTGCATGTCATGACATTAAGGGAATGGAAAATGAAGGCAGAATCGCTCCGGAGTTATCATCATTTGGAAGAAAAATGATAGCAGAGCTAGAATTTGGAGATTCCCATATTCCTCATACTTGGGAAGCTTGGGCCCGAAAAAAATTAGCAAAACCAGATAGTTTTAGAACTGAGCGCGTATTAGATAAAATGCCTAATTTTCATCTTGCACCGGATGAGATAGATGCCTTGGTGGTCTTATTAAAAGGGTTTAATGGTAGTAAGATACCAATTAAGTATAGAAAGGTGTTATCGGAAAAAGAAAAAATTATTGAAACAGGAAGACGCATTATAACTAAGTATAATTGTCGGGGCTGTCATAATGTTGAGGGGAAAGGCGGGCAAATCCAGAAATATCTTAAGGCAAAGGCACAATACCCACCTCCTTTAGAAATGGGAGATTATCATGTTGGGGAGCGTCTGAAAAGTTCGTGGCTATACTCTTTCTTACGTAGCCCAACTCCGGTCAGAACGTGGATTAAAGTTAAAATGCCCACATTCGCTTTTTCAGATAAAGAGGTCCGGGATTTGACAGCTTATTTTGAAGCCCTTTCCCCTGCTGATGAATATGAGGCAGGAGTCCATCAAGAGAAAAATACTGTTATTGCACAAAAAGGTGTAGAAATGGTGAACTATATGGACTGCGGCCGTTGCCATGATGATGGACAAAAAGGCATAGAGTTTTCTCTAGCCAGCCAAAGGCTACGAGAAAATTGGATACCGAAATGGCTGAAAGATACTCGAGCTTTGATTCCGTGGACGCCAATGCCTTCTCATTGGGTTAAAGCGGGAGACGGATATAATGTCCCCACAAAGTTTGATGAAATCAAATCGGTTGGTGATGTAGATACACAGGTGGGAACCCTTAAGGACCTCATTGTTGCTTATAACACAGCAGAGTTAGATTTTGATGTGTCTCTTGGTGAAGGAGGAGATGAGGACAGTGGAGAAGGTGAAGATGACGAAGATGAGGGTGAAGAGGATGAAGATGATGAGGAATAAAATTGTGTTATCCTCAGATCATTTATATAATTAACTTATTACTTTTGCGATAAGGGCGAACGATGGAAAATTCAGGTCTTGAAAACTTTTTGTTAATAGCGACAAAGCCAGATAATATCCCGATTGGTACCATGCTAATTTTTGTAGGTTGGGTGTTTTGGATCGCAATCAAACAAATGGTCGCAAACGATAAATGGATAAAGCAGGGCAAAAAAGAAAAAATTTGGGATGAAATGATAAAGTAAGTGGCAATATTTATAATCACTTTTGGTGCATTCATCGTTGGCATCTTATTGATTGTCTCCTTAAAGAAGATCTCACCCCCCGCTCCGCAAGAGCAAATACATTTTGATAACCCAAACGAAATTCCTAAATA
>CAJWOD010000087.1 GCA_913044145.1 uncultured Nitrospina sp.
ACCTCTCCCCACTGGAATCATCGCCCCCAACAAAACGATGGCTGGCCAATTAATCTCCTCGTAAACATTACGGACCGGTACGATCTTAAAGAGCACCATCGCAATAGCGGCCACAGAAAGTGCTATCTGAAGGGAGGCCAATCCCATCGCAGTGGTAATGATGGCCGCCACAAAAATACTTACTGCAAGCCCGGCCTTTTTCCCGACTCCTATATTAAGCCTGCGTTTGGCTAAAGGGAGACATCCCAATGAAAAGACTAAATCGGCAAGGCTTTTGGAATCCCCCTGAAGTAGGACAACATCACCACCACGAAACCTCACTTGGGGGAGGCGTTTGCGGATCGGTGTCCCTTGCCGAGATACTCCAAGCAGATGAATCCCATAACGCGTCTTAAGGCGAAGGGAAGTAAACGTCCGCCCCTCCATTCGTGAACTCGACTGCACAACGGCTTCCATCATTGCGGTATCTTCACTACGCAAGAGAGACGCTTTTTCCTTACCTGCCAGCAACTCAAGTTTGGTATCGGTAACGAACTTGTCCAGTTCCTGGGGGCCAGCTTTAACAATCAAAATATCGTTGTTGTTGATTTTTTCATGAAGAAGCGTCGCTAAAATACGGCGTTTATCTCGTATTATTCCCACGATCTCGACATCAAGCTTTTCCGCACGCTGGTCGAGTTCCCGAAGTGACACACCAATCAAATCCGAATCTTTTGGAATACCGAGTTCGGTAATATAATCATCAATGGCAATCAGTTTCTCTCCAGTGACCCTTGCTCGCCGTTTTTCTGGAATCATCCTCCAACCTATCAAGGCGATGAAGGCAACACCAGCAATTGCCACCACCACACCCACGGGAGAGAAATCGAACATTGCAAACGGCTCCCCTCTTATATCTGTGCGGAAGTTGGCGATAATGATGTTAGGTGGCGTTCCAATAAGAGTTACAAGACCCCCCAGAATGGATGCAAAGGACATTGGCATCAGAATAACCGCAGGGGATCGCTTAGCTTTCGCAGAAGATTCAATCCCCACCGGCATTAAAAGAGCCAACGCGCCGACGTTGTTTATCACCGTGGAAAAAACTGCGGACACTCCTGAAAGCATCGCCACATGAAGAGAAACACGCTTGACCGTGAACATCAAACGACTCACGATCAAGTCCACCACACCGGAATTTGCAAGACCCCGGCTGAGGATAAGTACCATCGCAACGGTAATCGTTGCCGGGTGGGAAAAACCGGAAAAAGCATCTTGGACCGGAACCAGGCCTAGCACAACGCACAGAATAAGCCCCATGAAAGCGACCACATCATAACGTATTCTTCCCCACGCGAACAGAGCAAGAATACCGGCAAGAATTGAAAAAATCGCAACCTGCTCCTGATTCATAATAATTTAGTCCGTGTCAAAGAAATCAGGCTATTTAAAATTTGCTAGAGCCTTAGGAACTTCTCTACTTATCCGTATCAGACCTATTGAATTTTCATCAATTCGACATCAAAAACTAAAGTGGCATTGGGTGGAATGCTATTGCCAGCGCCCCGTGCGCCATAACCCAAAGAGGGTGGAATAATTAATGTGCGTTGCCCTCCAACTTTCATGCCTTGTACACCTTGATCCCAACCTTTGATAACCTGCCCTGCCCCAAGTGTAAATTTGAAGTTACCCGGACGACCACGGGAACTATCAAACTTTTTTCCTTTATTCTCAAGGCAACTAAGCACGCGTTTCAAACTAACAAAGCGCGGGAGTTCACTACACTCTCTTGGAGCAAATTTATCAAATAACCAACCCGTATAATGAACATTCACCTTATTACCTGCAATCGCTTCCTTTCCCGATCCAACTTTCACATCAATTTTAGTCAATACTCCCTTATCAGCACTCGCATGAGTCGCCATGGTAAGGCCAAATATAAACATACTTAAAACAAAAAATTTTTTCATTCTAGACATTAGTGACCTCAAAAATAAATTTAGTAATTTAAATATCTTTATATCTGACCGCTTGGTTTAAATGGTGAGCCGTCTCGGGATCGAACCGAGGACCTAATGATTAAGAGTCATTTGCTCTGCCAGCTGAGCTAACGGCCCACCCTAAAATTAGGTAATTATAGTAAGTGTAACTTATTTTAGCGAATCCTCTAACATCCCGCAAGGTGAGGCTATCATCCTAAGACCCAGGCAAGGGCATGATATTGCATTGCACTGATTGTTGCAGAAAATCCCCCCAGGATCAGCGACAAAAACAAAAAACGATAAGCCTTGTCCTTATCTTCACGCATTTCTACGATATCAATTAAAAATGCTACAAACATCAACGCGAAAAATAATAGTTTTGCAACATCTGGCAAAACATCTGCTTTTAATGCCTCCGCTTGCTCGACAAGCATTTTCTCTTGCAGGAATCCGACTCCATAGAATCCCAACAGTAGGACTGTCCAAACCTTGAGTAATAATTCTCTGGTTTGTTCAGTTTTATAACTGGCCATGATGACTGTCCCTCCCTAACTGATTCATTTCTCTGCACCTTCAAAACCACCAAACCATCTAAACAGTTACATTAGCAAAATATTAAGCAGATATTTGACCTTTGATACAGAGATATTCTCCTCTACTGCACGTTATGGTATAATTTTGCCTTAATAACGATAATCCCTTACATTTTCTTATTTAAAGGCTCGTGCTTTTGTGAACGGGTAATTCGGATAAAGCATTAGGAAAAAGATTTTTCCAATTTATAACTTTTTAAAGAGGCAAGCAAATCATGGCAATCAGATTAGGAGACACCGCACCGGATTTTACAGCAGACACTACCGAAGGCACCATCGAATTCCATAAATATCTTGGAGACGGATGGGGAATTTTGTTTTCACATCCTAAGGATTACACGCCGGTTTGCACGACCGAACTAGGTCGTGTTGCTAACTTAAAAAGCGAGTTCGATAAACGTAATGTAAAAGTTCTCGCGTTGAGTGTAGACCCCGTTGATTCCCATAAGGGTTGGATCAATGATATCAATGAAACCCAAAGCTGTTCCGTGAATTATCCCATCATTGCTGATCCTGATAAAAAAATTGCGGGAATGTATGACATGATTCACCCAAATGCTTTAAACAACCTGACAGTTCGTTCTGTGTTTGTCATTGCCCCGGATAAAACAGTAAAACTCACAATCACTTACCCCGCTTCCACCGGAAGAAATTTTGATGAGATCCTGCGTGTTATAGATTCTCTTCAACTCACCGCCAATTACCAGGTTGCAACACCGGTTGACTGGAAGCATGGTGATGACTGTGTTGTGGTACCGGCAATCAAAACAGAAGATATTCCGGCAAAATTTCCAAAAGGTCATAAAGTCATTAAACCGTATTTGCGCACGACCCCACAACCGGACTTATAAAATTTTATCCAAAGCCTGTACAGGCAGCAAACTGCTGCTGCTTGTATCAGGCTTTCTTTTTTGCTTAAACCCAAATGGAACAAAAAAAAGCTTTAGGCCAGATTTCCTCTCTCATTAAGTTGTTGACTGATCGGGATGAGTTTGTGAGGAACCGAGTTCGCGATCAACTGATCGAATTGGGTGAAGATGCCCTGCCCTTCCTGGAAATGGCAACCCGCGGTGAAGATGAATCATTGCGTATTCAGGCCCATCTCGTTATCCAGAATATCCTGCCAAATAAGCTTGCTGAAAAGTTCAGGCAACTCACTAAGAAAGGCCTGAGTCAAGATGTTGACCTGGAAGCCGGGATGATGCTCATCATGGAATTTGGTTATCCGGAATCCGACCCTGAAGAGTGCCGCCAAAAACTTGATGACCTTGCACAAGAACTGGGAGGAATTTTATATGCTAATACTGAGCCACAACAAATTGTCGCAGCTTTTACGCATTTCCTTTTCCAGAAAAATGGATTCAAAGGCAATAAACATAACTACCATAACCCGGACAACAGCTTTATCAATAAAGTTTTAGAAAATCATACGGGTTTACCCATCACCCTTTCGGCCTTGTGTATTCTATTGGCAAAACGATTGAACCTTCCCATCGTGGGTGTAGGGATGCCTGGGCATTATATTGTGAAGTACAGTCTACCCTTAGAACCGATCTACTTTGACCCTTTCCATCAAGGTCGTCTTTTGACAAAAAAAGAATGCGTTAAAATAGTTGAGCAATTCGGCCATCAATTTGAAGAACACTTTTTATCGCAATCAACCCAACGTGAAACACTTATACGTATGCTCAATAACCTGAAACAAGTCTATATAAATTCCAACGAAACTAAAAAGGCGGAAACACTGACTGAATATATAAAAATTCTATTGAATCCATCTAAAAACCAGCCTTCGGAAAGAACTCGTTAAGAAAATCCACCCATGCCAAAATTTGTTCTCATAACAGGAGCTGGAACTGGCATTGGCCGTTCCATCGCGCTAACTCTGGCAGACCAAGGGTTCTCGTTGATTCTCTGTGGACGCAATTTAGAAAATCTGGAGGAAACAAAAATACAACTGAAAAATCCAGAGAATCATTCGACCCATTCCTGTGACATAAGAAAAATCGGTGATGTGCAATTCTGCTTAGATAAAACTAATACGGAATCCCTATATGGTCTAGTAGCCAATGCAGGAGTCGGAGGTGAAAATACTTTCGGAGAAAGAGACCGCTGGAGAGAAATAATAGAAACTAATCTGACGGGAACTTACCAAACAGTCCAAGAATGTCTACCCTATCTACAAAAAGATACCGCTTCATATAAAAAAGTGGTGATCCTTTCATCTATTTTAGCAAGGTTAGGTGTACCTGGTTATTCTGCCTATTGCGCTTCCAAAGCAGGGTTACTCGGACTCACCCGTTCTCTTGCTGCTGAGCACAGTGGCGATAAAATTTTGATCAATGCGGTTTGTCCCGGCTGGGTCAACACAAAAATGGCCTGGGAAGGAATTGAGGGATTCGCTGAATCTTTAAATATCACAAAAGAGGAAGCATATCAGGAAGCAATGAAACCAGTGCCCCTAGGTAAAATGTCGGAGCCCGAAGAAATAGCACGATTTGTGGGCTACCTGCTATCCGAAAAACAAAACTCTCTGACCGGACAAACGGTTGACATCAATAATGGTGCCCTCATGCCCTAATCAGGGTATCTTGTAGCAAAGCTTTTCGCATCACTCTGGAAATTTTCTCAAATTACCTAATCAAAATAGCAGAGCCGCTATAGCATAACTTCGGGGGCAAGACTGTTGTCGTGGGCCTCGGGATTGTTTTTGACATAGAGTTGCGGCAGATCGCTAGTGCCGTATTTAGTGATATAGAGGAAAACATGTTCACGGGCATTGATGCGTAACGCCCAAGGACCGAAATCTTCTTGATAAAATCTTTCGTAGCGCGACATCGCTTCCTCGGTAGTCTGCCCTGATTCTGGCGTATAGTAATAATCAAGAGCAAGGTCATGTTCAGGGTTCACCTTTACATCGATCTTGTATTCATCCGCCTGATACATCACGGGTGCATTCTTATAGAGAACGAAGAAATACATCTCAACCGATGGTATCTGGTGCTGGTTTTCGATCAAGAATCGTCTTGTGTCTTCGGCTTCTTCTTCCGTTTCACTAGGGAAACCGTAAAAGCACATGACATGACTCCATATCCCTACCCGTTTGGCCTGCTCCAGATTGATCTTTGCTGCTTTGATGTCCGTATCTTTTTTAACCAGTTTAATAATGCGCTCATTTGCTGATTCCAATCCGTAATAGAGGGAACGACAGCCCGATTTATGCGCAGCATCCCAAATCTCCGGCTCCAGAAGTTGGGATTCAAACCGTATAAGCGTGGTCCAATAAATATCCAGTTCGCGTTCAACCATCATCGGCGGTAACTTGATGAAAAGTGCAGGAGGAAACGATTCGTCCGTAAACATGAAATGTTTAGCATTGAGTTTGTTTTTCAGATATTCGAGTTCATCGACAATCTGCTCTGCATGCTTGGCGCGGAACTGATCGATGTACCCAGCGCCGTGATCGCAGAACGTACATTTGCCCCAATAACATCCACGCGTTCCCAAATAGGGAACTAGTTTTTCCGGAGAGAAATACTTTTCCCAAGGCATACCATCAAAGTCGGGTGGCGGTAATTGATCGACCCGCTCCTGATAAGTCTCGTTGACATGCATTTGTCCTTCTTCATCTTTATAAATGAGATTCGAGACTTCGTTCATCTTACGTTTGCCTGAGAGCGCCTCTACCAACCAAACTAGTGCATGTTCGCCCTCGTAGGTAATTATTGAATCAAAAGCTTTGCCAAAAAAATGTGGTTTTTTAGAGAATTCGTCTTTTAAACGGGTGATGATGTTACCACCCACAGTGACATGAATGTCGGGAAAGGC
>CAJWOD010000088.1 GCA_913044145.1 uncultured Nitrospina sp.
CCAACCCCACTCACAACTCGTGTGGTGCAAATAGAACCGGGGCCGATTCCCACCTTCACAGCATCGACACCTGCTTTGATTAACGCAGCAGTTCCGTCCGCTGTGGCAACGTTGCCACCAATGACTTGCAATTTTGGAAAAGATTTTTTGATTTCGCGTATGGTACTCAGTACTTTTTCCGAATGGCCGTGTGCGCTGTCAATAACCAGTACATCTAGTCCAACTCGTACCAAGTCCTCAATATGTTGTTCCGGATTCTGGGTGACGCCCAGTGCGGCCCCAACCAACAACCGTCCTTTGTTATCCTTGGCAGCATTAGGAAATCTTCCTGCTTTTTCTATGTCTTTTATGGTAATCAATCCTTTAAGATTTCCTTTTTTGTCGACCACCAATAACTTTTCAATTCGGTTGTCATGCAGGATCTTTTTCGATTTTAAAAGGGGGGTGCCTTCGGGGATGGTGACAAGGTCTTCGCAGGTCATCAGGGATTTTATTTTTTTGTTGAGGTTGGTTTCAAACCTCAAGTCTCGGTTTGTTAAAATGCCGACCAGTTTTTTCTTCTGGGTTATAGGAATTCCAGTGATATTGTATTTTTTCATTACTTGAACCGCTTCACTGATTTTTTGCTCAGGTTCCATAGTGATTGGATCGGGGATCATTGCGCTCACCGAGCGTTTGACCTTGTCTACCATTTTTCGCTGTCTTTCTGAGGTAAGGTTTCGATGAATGATGCCAATGCCACCTTCCTGTGCTAGCGCAATAGCTAAATTCGTTTCGGTAACAGTATCCATCGGAGCTCCAACCAATGGGCATTTTAGTTTGATTTTTTGGGTCAAACGGGTAGAAAGATCCACATTCGCAGGTAAGACCTTAGAGTATGCAGGCAGCAATAAAACATCATCAAAAGTAAGGTAGGTGGGGACCTTCTGTGGGTCAATCATAAGTTTTAAAAAAATGTATAATAAAGTGTAAAACTACAATATTAGCACGTCTTCGCATCTTCTTGCATTAGATTTCTTTACATGGCGCGTGGGTGAATCTTTAACCCAGAATTCTTTGTCTTGTAGATTCATTTTTGCCATGTTCCAATAAAATAGACCATGATGAAATTATTCCTCAATTTAATATTTCTGATTTTTGCCCATATCACGCATTCTCAGCCGTTGTTCGAAGGTACAGGAGAGAGGGAAGACTGGTTAGGCTCCTATTATAAGGGTAAAAAGATGGGTTTTACCAAAACGAAAACCCGCTGGAGTCCAGAAGGTATTGTGATGGATTCGACGGTGTTCTTCAAAATACGATCGAATTCGATTGATCAATCCACTACCATTAATCATAAAACGCGACTTAGCCCCGACTTAAAGTTATCGAGTTTTTCTCTATTGCAGGAAATCTCGGGACACCGACAACAGGTGGAAGGAAAGATGGAGGGTAATGAACTTTACTATCGAACAAAATCACTGGGTTATGATAAAGAAAAAATGGTGGAATTTGATAAAAATACTGTCCCTTCTTCGACCTTTCTTATTAATTTGGTTTCGGAGGGATTAAAAGTGGGGCAGCGTGGGGAGTTGCGATTATTCATGGAACCTTTACAACTGATGGTTGACTTGCAATATAAAGTCTTGAGACAAGAAACGCTGCAATATGAAGGAAAACCCATAGATACATTTGTGATTCGTCAACGGTTCAGTGGAATGGAAACGATAATATGGGTTTCGCATGATGGTACGGTTTATCGTGAATCAACGAATATGGGATTTGAATCGTTCAAGGAAAGGCCACAGGTGGCGCAAAAAATAGATGAGGCAATTACACTCAGCAGTGTCATAACCATGAGTCTTGTAAAACCGAATAAGCCTCTGCCGCGACCGAACAATACCTATGATTTAGTTTATCGAATTCATCCTGTGAGTTCTCCTGAGGCGATTCCGGAGGATCATCGACAAAAAATAATCAAAGTTGAAAAGCAGAATGATGGAAATTATATCACCACTTTAAGAGTTAAAAGTGAGCCAAAAATAATGGGTCGCGCTGGGCAGAAAAAAGATGAGTCGGAAAAAGATCCAAAATATTTAGAAGAGACTGCTGAGGTGCAGTCACATCATAAGCTGATCCAGGCGTTGGCAAGGGAGCTGTCTGCCGATGGAAAAAGCAAATGGCAATTGGCAAAGGATATCAATTTATGGGTGCATCTAAACCTCAGAAAGGAAATGGTAGATACCGTAACTGCCGTGGATGCTCTCCTTGAAAAGCGCGGCGAGTGCCAGTCACATACCTATTTGTTTGCCGCTCTTACTCGAGCTTCCGGAATTCCCACGCGAATTGTCAATGGGTTAGTTTACTCCAAAGAGTATGAAGGATTTCTTTACC
The DNA here is from genome assembly GCA_913044145.1 of uncultured Nitrospina sp. Taxonomy (GTDB): domain Bacteria; phylum Nitrospinota; class Nitrospinia; order Nitrospinales; family VA-1; genus UBA8687. Next base: position 2,374 of record CAJWOD010000088.1, read on the forward strand.
ATGCTTGGCCGGAAGTTTTTTTAGGTGGATGGAAAGCTATGGACCCTACTTTTGGACAAGACCGAGTCGATGCTACCCATATAAAATTGGCTGAAAACTCTAATGAAGGCCCGTTTCACCTAATGGAATTTGTGGGTAAGATAGCGATAAGCTGGTCCGAGCCTTAAACCAGCTTGCTAAGAAAATACAAATTTTTTACCTCTGTAAACCATTAAAAATAAAGGGTTAAATTAATTGCTAAAATTAGCATATTGATTTTTGTTTTTTGTTCGTCTATATTCTGAATTTCTCGTGGGCCTGAAACCTTTATGGTTTGTGGGCTTGGTCGAAAGTTGCAAACAGGTCACAGAATTTCGTTGACAACCCTATATCTTGTATATATTTTATTTGACAACACAAAATATAGATATTTTGTGTTGTAATTGATTTATAAAGGCCTATTAATAAGGATGTGGAGAAGACAAGAAAATATGACCATTATTCTATAATTTTTTAGGTTTTCTGAACCCTTTGATTTTTGATGTGACGGAGCGATTTTATGCGAATTGACCGGAAATTTACCAGAGAATTTCAGGATCCCTTCGATGGGATTCAATTTGTCGAGCGGGTGTCAAAAATCAATAACGCTGATGGTTCTTTGGTTGCTGAGATCAAGAACGTTCTTGTTCCTGATACGTGGTCCCAAGTGGCGGTGGACATCATCGCGCAAAAATATTTTCGCAAAGCAGGTGTTCCGGCACGGTTGAAAAAGAAATTCGAACCGGGAATGCCTGAGTGGCTTTGCCCGTCGGTGCCCGATGAGGAGGCCCTGAGCCAAATTCCGATTTCAGATCAATATACTCGAGAGACTACTTCTAAAGAAGTAGTTCATAGGCTAGCTGGGTGCTGGACATATTGGGGATGGAAGAAAAACTGTTTCAAAAATGAAGAATCGGCGCGTAATTATTATGATGAAATGCGTTATATGCTGATTCACCAGCTTGCGGCTCCCAATTCTCCGCAATGGTTTAATACGGGAATAAACTGGGCCTACGGTTTGGAGGGTCCGGCTCAAGGTCATTACTATTTTGATGAAGAAACAGCGAAATTAAAAAAATCTAAAAATGCTTATGAAAGACCACAACCGCATGCATGTTTTATCCTTTCTGTTGATGATGATTTGGTAGGGGATGGGGGAATCATGGATTTGTGGCGTCAAGAAGCGCGCTTGTTTAAATTTGGCTCGGGGACAGGAAGTAACTTTTCAAATCTTCGCGGTTCTGGGGAAGGATTGTCGGGAGGCGGAAAATCTTCAGGTCTGATGAGCTTTTTGAAAATTGGCGATCGTGCTGCTGGAGCAATTAAATCTGGGGGAACCACGAGAAGGGCTGCAAAAATGGTCACTCTTGATATGGATCATCCGGATATAGAGGAATTCATCGAATGGAAGGTCAAAGAAGAAAGAAAAGTTGCAGCTCTTGCAGCTGGAAGCCGGGTCACGCGTCGTTGTCTGAAAAATATTTTAAAAGGCTGCTGGACTGAGGGTTTAACAGAGGAAACTCGTTTTGAAGTACAGAAAAATAAAGTGCTTAGAAAAGCCGTACGCAAAGCCCTCGATTCTTTTGTCCCTGAAAATTATATTTATCGAGTTATCCAGTTAGCAAAGCAGGGCATCAAGGATATCGAATTTGAAGAGTATGATACCAGTTGGACTTCTGAAGGTTATCTGACCGTCTCCGGGCAAAACTCCAACAACTCAGTTCGACTCAGCAACGAATTCTTGAGAAGTGTTGAGTGCGATGGAGACTGGAACCTTTTGCGTAGAACAGATGGTAAAACGGCTAAAACTGTGTCTGCGAGAGATCTCTGGGATAAGGTGAATTTTTCATCATGGTCTAGTGCCGATCCAGGGCTTCAATTTCATACTACCATCAACGAATGGCATACCTGCCCTGAAGATGGCGAGATTCGAGCGTCAAACCCATGTTCTGAATATATGTTCCTCGATGATACAGCATGTAACCTTGCCTCTATAAACCTGATGAACTTTTATAACGAGGAAAAAGGGTTATTTGAAGTTGAAAACTATCGACACGCTTGCCGATTGTGGACTCTCACTCTTGAAACTTCTGTCTCTATGGCGCAGTTTCCAAATAAAGCAATTGCACAAAAGAGTTATGAGTTCCGCACTCTTGGTTTGGGTTACGCAAACCTCGGTGCGATGCTCATGGTCATGGGTATTCCTTATGACTCTGAAAAGGGTCGGGCTATTGCCGGCGCAATTTCGGCTATAACCACAGGATCTTCCTACACCATGTCCGCCGAAATGGCAAAAGAGCTGGGAGCATTTACTCATTATGAAAAAAACAAATCATCTATGATGCGTGTGCTGAAAAACCACTGGCGGGCAGCACATAACGTTGATGCTCAAGATTACGACGGGCTCACCGTTTTCCCCCAAGGAATTCAAGCAGAGCATTGCCCCTCTTATCTTCTGGATGCTGCGCAAAAGGAATGGTCCGATGCATTAGCTCTGGGAGAAAAACATGGTTTCCGCAATGCTCAAACGACTTGCATCGCCCCAACAGGCACCATTGGCCTGTTAATGGATTGTGATACGACTGGTATCGAGCCCGACTATGCGTTGGTCAAATACAAAAAACTCGCTGGCGGTGGTTATTTTAAAATCATCAACCAATCGGTTCCCGGCGCTTTACGACGATTGGGATATAAGCCAGAAGAGGTTAAAGAAATTGTTGATTATTGTGTGGGATCAGGGAGCCTGGATTCTTCTCCTTATATTAATCGCAATTCTTTGAAGACAAAAGGGTTTTCTGATGCAGTGATCGATAACATCCAACTAGAACTTCCACGGGTTTTTGATATTAGCTTTGCATTTAACAAGTTTGTGTTGGGAGAAAAATTCTGCAAAGACGTTTTAAATTTGTCTGATGAGCAACTCGATTCCATTACTTTTAATTTATTGTCGCATTTGGGATATACCGATGAAGAAATTCAATCTGCTAACGATTTTATTTGTGGTCGTATGACCGTCGAAAATGCCCCACATTTGAAGGAAACACATTATTCGGTTTTTGATTGTGCCGCCAAGTGCGGAAGATATGGCGAGCGATTTATTCTTCCGGAGGCACATATCCAAATGATGGCTGCGGCCCAACCCTTTCTTTCAGGCGCTATTTCCAAAACTATTAATATGCCGAACGATGCCAGCATAGAGGATGTAGAAAAGGCCCATATGCTTAGCTGGAAACTCATGTTGAAAGGAACCGCTGTATATCGGGATGGATCTAAACTCAGCCAACCGCTAAACAGCGTGGCGGTTGAAAGTTTTAAACAACTACAAATAGAAAATGCTGAGGTTGATGCTCCTCCAATTGCGCCGGCTGTGAAAGCTGCAGAACAGGTGATAAAGATAATTCAGAACAAACGTCGAGCTTTGCCGCATCGGCGTAAAGGCTATACCCAGAAAGCATCTATTGGTGGGCATAAAGTTTACCTTAGAACTGGTGAATACGATGATGGCTCTCTCGGTGAAATTTTTATCGATATGCATAAAGAAGGTGCAGCCTATAGAAGTTTGATGAACTGCTTTGCGATTGCCATCTCACTGGGACTGCAGCACGGGGTACCTCTTGAAGAATTTTCAGATGCTTTTGTTTTTACCCGCTTTGAACCTAATGGATTGGTTACAGGAAATAAATCTATTAGTATGTCCACATCCACCATAGATTATATTTTCCGTGAGCTAGCAATCACCTACCTTGGTCGTAATGATTTGGCACAGGTGACTCCGGATGATTTAAGATCCGATTCTATTGGTAAAAAAAATCAACAGTCGAGTGATGAGGACGATGATAAGGTTTTGCCTCCAGTTTTAAAGGATGAAGAAAAGGAATCATTT
>CAJWOD010000089.1 GCA_913044145.1 uncultured Nitrospina sp.
CCTGGGCTCCCCAAATTTTCCCCATGAATCAATTTTCCAGCGTCCTCTTCCATATGAATACGAGTCAATCCGATTCTTTTTTTTATTCCGTTTATATAAATATTAATATATCCGTTTACTCCTAAAGGTTCTTCAAATTGCGATATTTGATATCCTTTTGGCAAATCAGGGTAGAAATAATTTTTTCGGGCAAAACGATTCATAGGGGTAATTGTACAATGTGTTGCCAAGCAGGCCTTCATAGACGATTCCAGAAACTGTTTATTTAAAACAGGAAGCACTCCTGGCATACCCAAGCAAATTGGACAAGTATTCGCATTGGGTGGTTTTCCGAATTCTGTAGAACATGAGCAGAATATTTTTGTTTTAGTATTTATCTGGACATGTACCTCCAGCCCAATTACAGTTTCATATTTCATAGTTATATTTCAATATTGGGGATTTTATTTTTTGACGTGATTCTGATTTTAATCACTCGCAGGGCTGTGCGTCAAGCTTTGTCCTCAGTGCGATGTGAAACCTCCATCAACTGGGAGTGTGATCCCGGTTACAAAGGAAGATTCATCGCTTGCTAAGTATAGGCAGGCATTTGCGACATCTTCCGGCTTGCCAAATCGACCTATGGGGTATTCTTTACTCCATTCCTTCATTAACTCTGTATCTTTCATTAAGTCCGCTGTCATATCTGTAGCAATCAATCCCGGACAAATAGAATTTGAACGAATGCCGGACGAACCATATTCTACAGCTATGGAACGGCTAAACTGATTCAGGGCTCCTTTGGAAACATTATAGGCTGCCACTTCAGGCACTGCGATGAGGCCGAGGATAGAACTGATATGGATGATGTTACCATATTTCTGAGATAGCATTACGGGTAGAACCCGTCGTGTGAGCTGAAAGACAGACCGGATATTGATATCCATAATTTCATCCCATTGCGAATCTGAAATTTCGTGTAAAGGGGAACCGTTAAATAGGCCCGCATTATTTACAAGGACATCAATTTTTTTAAAATTATGCAGAGTTTCGTTTATGAGCTGGTCAAGGTCGTTATTATTTGTCATATCTCCCTGAACAATCATTGCCGAGGCACCCAGTTTTTCGACTGCTTTTTCGAGTTTTTCCTTTCTACGACCAAATAAAATTATTTTTGCACCTTCTTGATGGAAGGCGTGTGCGGTTGCCAATCCGATTCCGGTACCGCCTCCTGTAATGATCGCTGTTTTATCTTTTAATCTCATTCTTCAAGTTTTAAAATTGATTCGTCAAAATGTATAATAACTAATTCAAGATTAGTTTTTCTTGTCTTTACCATAGGCAACAATATTTTATCGATTGAAAAGGTTTTTTAACCTCGAGCATAGCAAATTATGAAATACGTTTATTTTGGGTTTGGAGGTTTTATTGGTTTTATTTGTGGTGTCGCCATCAACCTTATTTTTTATTTGTTGGATCAATCTGGAATAAAATTTGCTGCTTATCTTATCAAAAGCTTCGGATTTTTTGGGGAATATATTCTTGAACTTATCAACGCCTTGCCCTTATTGGGAGCTGTGTTAGGAATTATATTGGTGAAATATCTATTTGGTCGCGAATTAGAGGAAGAAAGAGACTGACCATCAGGTTATGATGATATGAAATAGAACCGCTTGCCAGAGCTGGTTAGTGTTAAAATATTCACTGGTAATGTATTTAAGAAATGACAATGAATAAAAAATTCAATGACAACCTATTAAAGGCGATGAAAAATTCCCAAGAGGCAGTAAAAGTTTGTAGGCAGGCTATGATAGATGCCAACGATGAAAGTTGTCGTGCCATGTACTCCGCTATTAAAAAAGATTGTGAAAAGCATATTGAAATGCTTCAAGGAGAAATTGAGTTACATAAAATCCAAAAAAAATGGGAAGAATAAATGCGTATTCTGATTGTTGAAGATGAAAAAAAAGTTGCTGCGTTTATTAAAAAAGGTTTGGAAGAGGAAACCTATGCAGTAGACATTGCCACCGATGGTGAAGAAGGATTATATTTTGGGGCGCAAAATCAATATGATTTGATCATACTGGATTTGATGCTTCCTAAAATTAACGGGCTGGATATTTTATCCAGCTTACGGTCGAAAGAAATTGAAACTCCTATTTTACTCCTTACCGCAAAAGATTCAGTTGAAGATAAAGTTAAAGGTTTGAATCAGGGAGCTGATGATTATTTAACAAAACCCTTTGCCTTTTCCGAACTTTTAGCGAGAATTCGGGTGCTTTTACGCCGAGGAAAAGCAGAGTCTAAAACCACATTGGAAATAGCAGATTTAACCCTAAACCTGGTTAGCCATAAAGTCAGTAGGGGGAATGAGGAAATCGAATTGACAGGAAAAGAATATAGCTTGCTTGAATATTTCATGCGCAATCAGGAGAAGGTGCTGACCCGCACCATGATTGCCGAGCATGTTTGGGACTATAACTTCGATACTTTTACAAATGTTATTGATGTTTATGTCAATCATCTCAGAAAAAAAATTGACAAGAATTTCTCTACCAAACTCTTGCATACTTTAAGGGGAGTTGGATATGTGATGAAAGTATAGTTATGGCCTTCAAATCCATTCGTTCTAGGTTGACTGCCTGGTATGTAATTCTGTTAGCCATTATCTTAATTTTATTCAGCCTACTTCTTTATTATTTTCTCACCAAACGACTTTATCAAAGCGTAGATAATTCTCTAACCGTATCCGCCACCGTTGTCTCTACTTCAGCAACTATGAGGTTAACAAGCTCCCCCTTGCCAGGGTTGAATGAGTTTTTTGACCAATTTTTAAGAGAGGGCAACTTGAACAAGTTTTATCGGATTTATGATGGGTCGGGGAGCGTGGGCTCACGTTCTGGCAATATTAGCGCTTCTGAGTTTCCGTTATCAGGAACTGCTTATTCCGATGCTTTAAAAGGAAATAATAGTTATGAGACTTTTAAGGTTGGCGGAAAGCACCCTATCCGTGTAATTACTATGCCCGTTATGGTGAATGATAAATTAGTTAACCTGGTTCAAGTTGGCACCTCCTTGCAAGCGGTTCAGGAAACTTTGAGAAATTTGAAAATAATTTTGTTTACTGCTGTTCCATCGGTCCTGATTTTTGCAGCATTATTTGCCCGATTCATGGCAAGGCGAGCATTGAAACCAATTTCCAGAATCATCGATACGGCCAGAGATATTGGTCAAGGCCAAGAGTTGAGTAAACGAATTCCTGTGTTGAAAATAAAAGATGAATTGGGGCAACTGGCTTTGACGTTCAATGAAATGATGAATCGTTTGGAAAATTCTTTTAAGCAAATGCGTCAGTTTAGTAGCGATGCTTCTCATGAACTTAGAACGCCACTCACTGTTTTAAAAGGCCAAAATGAATTAATTTTAAGCAAACTAAGAAAACCGGAAGAATATCAGGAAGTCATCTCCAGCAACTTGGAAGAGATCAATTATATGTCCAAAGTCCTTGAGGACCTTTTTTTGCTTTCAAAATCAGATGAGAATCAAGTCGGCCTCGACTGTAAGCAGTTTAATTTAAAACCGCTGGTTGAAGAAGTTTGTAAGCATGCTGAAGTTCTGGCGGAAGAAAAAAATATCAAGATTATTATTGCTTTTTTAGAAGCTGTCCAGGTTAACGGTGATGAGGTGCGGTTAAGGCAAATGTCCTGGAATATTTTGCAGAATGGAATCAAATATACGCAATGTGGTGGAGAATTAAAAGTCTCACTTCAAAATAACGGTGGATTTGCTTTATTGACTATTCAAGATACAGGGATAGGAATCCCTAAAGAAGATTTGAGCTTCATCTTTAATAGGTTTTACAGGGTTGATAAGGCGCGCTCGCGGGATGAAGGTGGTAGTGGATTAGGATTGAGTATATGCAGACAAATCGCTGAAGCACATAAAGGAACAATCGAAGTAGAAAGTACACTGGGTGTTGGCACCCGATTTAAAATCCGAATTCCATTAATACTAAATGATGAGCACGTTTGAATTAGTCAGTTGTTTAGCTGGATTATAACATTTTTCACTTGAGTGTAGTTTTCGAGGGCATGGATTCCCATTTCTCTACCAAAACCGCTCCTTTTATAACCACCGAAAGGTGCTGCAGCATCAAAGATGTTGTGACAATTTACCCATACCGTTCCCGCTTTTAATCCTTTGGCGACTTTGTGAGCCTTATTTATATCTTTAGTCCAAACGCTGGCTGCAAGGCCATACTCGGTATCGTTGCCTCTTGCAATAACACTATCAATATCTTCAAAAGGGGCGGCAACGACTACCGGACCAAAAATTTCTTCCTTTACAATTTTCATTTTCTGATCCACATTTTCAAACACAGTTGGCTCTACGTAACAGCCTTTTTCCAGGTTTCCTCCAATAGCTTTGCCACCTGTTAATGTGTTGGCACCGGCCATTTCTCCGGAACGGATGTAGCTCAAAACCTTTTCCTGTTGTTCACGTGAAACCAGAGGACCCATATTGGTATCAGGGCACATTCCCGGACCTACCTTGATATTTTTAGCCTGGTCAGCGACACGTTCTATGACATCAGAATAAATATCCTTATGCAAAAGGAGACGTGATCCCGCGCAACAGCATTGACCCTGATTAAAGAAAATGGCGCCTGCAACCCCTTGTGCTGCGATGTCAAGATCAGCATCAGGAAAAACTATGCTGGGAGACTTTCCACCCAACTCGAGTGAAACACGCTTTAAATTGGCAGCTGAGGCTTTAACAATTTCGTGCCCCACTTCTGTACTTCCAGTGAAGGCCACCTTGTCAACGTCCATATGATTTGCTAAATAAGAGCCTGCATCACCAAAACCAGTAACAATGTTGACGACTCCATCGGGAAAACCAGCTTCAGCAAAGAGGTCAGCAAGGTGAAGCGCTGAAAGTGGCGTTTGTTCCGCTGGTTTTAATACTACGCAATTACCTGCTGCTAAAGCGACCCCTAGTTTCCAGGCAGCCATTAAGAGGGGGAAGTTCCATGGAATGATTTGTCCCACAACCCCCATCGGTTCCCGCAGAGTAAAATCAAGAAACTCTGCGCCGGGGGCATAAGGAACGCTGATATCGATGGACTCTCCGTGAATTTTGCTTGCCATTCCGGCGTAATAACGAAAATGGTCAATGACGAGAGGGACATCTGCAGCTCTTGCAATTGCCAGTGGCTTGCCATTATCTAATGTTTCAAGTTGAGCGAATTCTTCTGTTCGGGCTTCAATCAGGTCAGCTAATTTCCAGATAAGTTTGCCTCGTTCTGATACAGTAATCTTTCTCCATGGACCGTTTTCGAAAGCGTTTCGTGCGGCTTTAACGGCTAAATTGATATCTTCCTTCCCACCTTTTGGAACACGAGTCAAAATGGTATTTGTAGAAGGGTCAGCAACTTCAAATGTCTCACCGTTGCTGGCATCTATGCGTTTACCATCTATCAATAATTTTTGTGGTTTTGAAAGAAAATCTTTAACTGGTGATATCGGTTCGGGAATGGTTGCTGTATCCATTGCTGTCTCCTGATAAAACTTTCTATTGGATTTAGCTTTAAGGTGAACCCTTATAATTACTAGTCGATGTTTTAATTATTATCCAAGACTACAATGAAATGAAAGATATTTTTATGTTTTTTTGTAGAAGAGTAAATAGGAATTGGTGGCAGATTTAAAGGTAAAAATAGGTCTGTTTTATAAGAGTTTTTATCGATTTAAAGTTATTGCTGGGTCTTTATTGAATCCAGACGAGGGGCCGATATATCCATGCTTTGTCGCCAGAGCTATCTTCGATATGAACCCAGTTTTTCTTAATCTTTAGGACTTTCATGGAAAAAAATTTATCCTGCGGTGCCCATGAGACTTTGGGAAATTTTGTGCCAGGCCCTGATCGCAAGTTGGTTTTATTGTTTTTGATAACAGCGCACTTATATTTTTGAGTGGTGAGTGGGCCATGAACCCAGTAAATATCACCATCGACATCTTGTATCCTTTTCCAGGCACCTTTAACGCCCAGTAGTTTGAATGGCATGTATTTGAAAACCTCCCATAATTTTTCGTGTTTGGTTCCTGGCCCCTTTCTTAAATTAGCCCTTTCATTTTTTATGCATAAGGCTTCAGAATTTTGGGGAGTGAAACCCCAGAAGGTTTGAACCAAAAGAATCGTGAAAAGTATAAAAGGTAATTTAATTTTTAACATGGTT
>CAJWOD010000090.1 GCA_913044145.1 uncultured Nitrospina sp.
TAAATTTCATCTTTGTAAACCACAAAACTATTAGTAGGATATACTAGGTGAGTGTCCCCCCATTGTTGGTTGGATTGAGTATCCCATTGACCCTCATCTTCAAGTAGTTTCATACGGACACCTCCCGTCCCCCCAAAAATAAGTAAGGCAATCCCATCTCCTGATTCTTCAACTTTGCAGGCATAAGCAGAGCAAGGGGAGTTGGTTTCTGCATTCCAACCAGTTATTTGGACAGGTTTTTCCTCTCCATTTATATTGTATTTGATGCAATACAACTCACGGGTAGGACTGATATCCCTATATACCATATCAAAACTTCGTTCAACGTTTGGATTAGATTCTATCTCGAGAAACAATGTCTTTCTCCATTTGTTTAGTTTTTAATATTCTACTATTTTTTTTGTTTGAAGTTAAAGGAAAGCGAGAAGAACCTATATTTTGAAAATAATCTTTGTAATTCCTTAAACATGAGTAAAATGATTACACTTTTAATCAGATTTTTAAGTTATCGTATAAGGGAAAGGATAAATTATGTATAGATTGGTTTTATTGCGGCATGGACAAAGTCAATGGAATTTGGAAAACCGGTTTACGGGTTGGACCGATGTTGACTTAACTGACCAGGGAAGAAATGAAGCCAATACTGCAGGAGATCTTTTTCTAAAAGAAGATTTTACTTTTGATCTAGCCTATACGTCTGTTTTAAAACGTGCGATTAGAACTTTGTGGATTGTTCTTGATAAAATGGACTTAATGTGGATTCCTGTCATCCGCGCTTGGCAGCTCAATGAAAGGCATTACGGCGCTCTGCAAGGTTTAGATAAAGCAGAGACTGCGGAAAAACATAGTGCAGAACAGGTAAAAATCTGGCGTCGCAGTTATGCAACCCCCCCTCCCGCCCTAGATGACGATGACGAACGACTTCCTGAAAAAGATCCGAAGTATTCCGAGGTTCCAATTAAGCTTCTACCTAAAACCGAAGCCTTGAAGCATACAGTAGATCGCTTCATACCTTACTGGATGAAAGAAATTGTTCCTTCAATTAAGGCTGGTAAAAATGTGTTGATTTGCGCGCATGGGAACAGTTTACGTGCTCTGGTTAAACATCTAGATCAGGTGAGTGATGAAGAAATTGTCGAACTAAATATTCCTACAGGAATTCCCCTTGTGTATGAGCTTGATGAAAATTTAAAAGCCACTAAACACTATTATTTAGGTGACCCAGAAGCTGCAAAAAAAGCTGCTGCTGCGGTTGCTAACCAGGCTTCTAAGTAACTAACAGTTGTCTTTTCTAATGGCGGAGAGGGAGGGATTCGAACCCTCGGTAGGGGTAAACCTACACACGCTTTCCAAGCGTGCGCCTTAAACCGCTCGGCCACCTCTCCTCAGGTGTTCTATAGTTTTAGGAAAAAAGAGCGCGCCCAGGAGGACTCGAACCTCCGACCTACGGTACCGCAAACCGTCGCTCTATCCAGCTGAGCCATGGGCGCCTACTTTGTATTTTTATATTATATCAAGAAACATCGGCAGGGATATAATCCATTAACTGAAAAGCAAATTCATCGTGTTCAAAAGCATACATCGTCGGGTATTTAGCAAAAGCCCACCCTTTGTAAAGGGTTTTTCCATTCTCTTCCACTACCAGTCGAACCGCCGGATTCATCAATTCATTACCCTTTGAGGTGTAATTTGTTTGTGTCATAACAAAGTTTGGCATAAAAGGACCGACCATTACCTGAATCGTAGACCCGTCCAATTTAAAACTACTCCCCAAAGAAACTGTTTTCATCGAGCTTCTTGATTCATCAATTTTATTACGAACCATTATTTTTATGGCTTTCCACTGACCTTCGACTGCCTTAGGGATAACAATGCCTCGATCAATATTAACTCCCTCTTTTACACCTGGGTGAACTCCTTCTAAATTTGTTCCAGGTTTTTGTTTAATGGTAGCTTGAATGGGTTTTGAACGAGACCCTTCATACTGAGGAACATCCACCTCACTGATCCTTTTAGCCTGTGACATCTGTGTATCGCTGCCACCGCTACAACCTGCTAGCAATCCAACTGCCACCGCAAGTAAAGTTTTTATAATATTAAAAGCATTCAAAACCGTTCCCCTATTAATTAAACTTTATTTTTTGCTCTATAAACCTAATACCGTCCCTATATAGGGTGGCGGAGAGGGAGGGATTCGAACCCTCGGTAGGGGTTAAGCCTACACACACTTAGCAGGCGTGCGCCTTAAACCAGCTCGGCCACCTCTCCTTTTTTAGCTAAATTTAAGCTTCATTCAGTCCTTATATATTGCCTCTCGACGAAGAGTGGCGGAGGGAGTAGGATTCGAACCCACGGAACTTTCGTTCAACGGTTTTCAAGACCGCCGCCTTAAACCACTCGGCCATCCCTCCTAAATATTTTGGACAGCGCTTATCCTTATCTACTTGGGATCAAAAGTCAAGAGGGCTGTTTGCTTAGATTAGGCTTTTAAAATCAAAGCTAATTCGTGATTCATAATGACAAAAGCTCGCGTCCCTGCAAATAGGGTCTTAGAGCATCTGGAACAGTAACGGTTCCTCCAGCATTTTGATAGTTTTCTAATATTGCTACAAACAATCGACCCGCTGCCAGACCGGACCCATTCAAAGTATGAACAAATTCAGGTTTTCCCCCCGTTCGTTTTTTACAACGTATTTGGGCTCGGCGCGCTTGATAATCTCTAAAGTTACTGCAAGAAGATATCTCTCGGTATGTATTCTGACTAGGCAACCAAACTTCAAGATCATAAGTTTTTGAAGCTGAAACACCTATATCGCCGGCACATAATTCCATAACTCTATAATGCAAATTCAATTTCTTTAAAATGGATTCTGCATCCTGTACAAGTTTCTCCAGTTCTTGTTCTGATTCATCAGCTCTGGAAAATTTTACCAATTCTACTTTGTCAAATTGATGTTGCCGGATCAAACCATGAGTATCTTTTCCATAGGACCCGGCCTCTCGTCTAAAGCAGGGAGTATAAGCCGTATAGCAAATAGGTAGAGATTCTTCGTCAAGAATTTCTTCTCTATGAAAATTAGTCACTGGAACTTCCGCTGTGGGAATTAAGTAAAGAGGATCATCTCGCATGGCAAACTGATCATTTTCAAACTTTGGTAGTTGACCCGTACCCAACATACTTGCTTTATTTACCAGAAAAGGAGGGTAGAGTTCTTCATATCCATTTTCCTGAGTCTGCACATCTACCATAAAATTGACCAAACCCCGCAACAAGGCTGCGCCGGCTCCTTTGTATACCGCAAACCTTGCACCAGAAATTTTTGCCGCTCGCCTCAGGTCAATTAAATCGAGCTTTTCACCAAGTTCAATATGGTTTAGGGGTTTAGTAGATAAACTGGGTTTCCTTCCCCATTCTCTAACAAACCTATTGCTGGACTCATCTTGACCATCAGGAATACTTTCATCGGGTAGGTTGGGAATGTGTAAAAGTTTTTCATGGATGACACTTTCTAATTCTTCAATCTTTTCATCTAATTCTTTTATAAACACATTCAGATTTTTTACTTCTTCCATTTGTTTAGATGCATCTTTTCCTTGATGTTTTAGTTTTCCAACTTCTGCAGAAAGTTTCTTTTTTTTATTTTTCAGTTGTTCGGATTCCTGGAGTCCTTTCCTCCTTTCCTCCTCCTGTTTCAACAATGCATCCAAATCGTGATTATTCCCATTACGACGACCGAGTCCGGTTTTTACATTTTCAAGGTTATCGCGAATAAACTTTATATCTAACATTATCTTTTCTTTTTAATCCTTTTTTCTATTCCTACCAACTTCATTTTCAATATCGAGGGATAAGTATATTGTCCTTCTAAAGCTTTAAATCGGTTATAAGCATCTTGAAGATGACCTTCCTCTTCTAGACAGGATGCCTCTAAAAAATCTATTTCTGGTTTAAAACTACTTTTGGAATATTCCAAATTAAAATTCCGGTATTGGTTTCTTACTTCAGCACAACGATTGAGGGTATAGAGGATTTCTATGATCTTAAATTTTGTTTCTTCTACCCAAGAACTTTTAGGATAAGTTTCTAAAAGAATTTCCAACTCCATCAAGGCCTGCTCATAGTTTTGTTTTTTATAATAAATGGAAGCAATTCGGTATTGATGATCTCCATTGGAAAAATCTTTTTTATAAAAATTTATCAGGTTTTGGTATTCAATGATGGCTTGATCATAATCTTTTAAACCAAATTCCGCGATTTCAGCGATATATTTTTGCGCTTTATAACCAAAAGGACCTTGTGGGTTCATCTGCCGGACTTCCTGGAAAAATATAAGAGCTTGTGTACTATCATTCAAACTAAAATGATGGATTTCTCCTATTCTAAAAAGGGCTTCTTCGGCCTTCGACCCGGAAGGATTTTTTTGTAAAACCTCATTTAGCAATTCAAGAGCGCTGTGGTTATGCCCTTGAATCCATTCTTCTTTGGCTTTATTAATTAAAGGGGCATTTTGCTCGGAGCAAGAAACAAGGACAAACAGCGAGAAAAAAAAAATCGCTGTTATTTGAGCGAAAAAATTTTTTTTATGCATTTGTAAAAAGGCCAAGCCACTATTTATTTTATTCTACTAGTTTCTCTACGCTTACAACCTGATTCGATTCACCTGTTCCGACGAGTCTAACGCCCTGGGTGTTGCGGCCAATCACAGAAATCTCATTGACCTTCATTCGAACAATATTTCCATCGGAAGTAATAACTAAAAGCTGATCATTTTCGGTTACCTGCTGAACACCCACGACCGCACCAATTTTTTCATTACAACGAATGGTCATAACTCCTAATCCACCACGCCCCTGAACAGGGTATTCCTCTAACTGTGTTCTTTTTCCATATCCATTAGATGTTACAGTAAGAAGCATGTTCCCAGGGTGGACAATTTCAGCACCTACAACGCGGTCGTCTGTTTTTAAACGAATACCCTTGACACCCCTTCCTGTTCTACCAATTGGGCGAGCTTCTTTTTCAGAAAATCTAATTGAAAACCCTTTTTCAGTCGCTAACAAAATATCGCTTTCTCCATCACACAGTTCGGCGCCTATCAAACGGTCTCCATCATCAATGGTTAAACCTATTACCCCCCCCTGTCTAGGTTTACTGTATGACATTAGTGAAGTCTTCTTTACAATTCCACGTTCGGTGGCAACCATTACAAATTTATCTTCTTCAAATTCTCGTACAGATAAAATACTGGCAATCGATTCTCCAGCTTGTAAGTTTAAAAGGTTGGCAATGGATTTACCTTTAGCTATCCTACTTACTTCTGGAATTGAAAAAACCCGTAGCCAATGAACTTTACCTATACTGGTAAACACAAGAAGGTGGCTGTGGGTAGAAGCAATGAAAAGTTTTTCAACAACATCTTCTTCTTTAAGGTTCATTCCGCGAATCCCCTTGCCACCGCGCCGTTGAGCCCTGTAATTATCGACTGAATGTCGCTTGATATATCCGCTTCGGGTATAAACGACTACGGTATCCTCATCAGCAATCAGGTCCTCTAAAACAAGATCTCCTTCATCTGTTTCCGCAATTTCTGTTCTTCGTTCATCACTGTATTTGTTTTTTATTTCAATTAATTCATCTTTAATGATTTTTAATTTGACTTCTTCATTCGCCAGAATATAAAGGTATTCTTCAATTTTTTTGCGAATACCTTCTAATTCATCAACTATTTTCTGCCGCTCCAAACCCGTCAAACGCTGCAATCTCATTTCCAGAATCGCTTTTGCCTGAACTTCTGACAACGCAAAGGTTGACATGAGGTCCTCCCTCGCAGAAACCGGGTCTTCTGAATCGCGGATAAGCTTTACAACGGCATCAAGATTATCCAGCGCAATATTCAAACCTTCGAGAACATGTTCCTTTTCCCTCGCTTTTTTAAGGTCGTATTCTGTTCGAAGCGTAATGACTTCTTTTCGGAATAAAACGAAGTAGCGCAAATATTCTTTCAGGTTTAATACTTTTGGTTGTTGGTTAACCAAAGCCAGGAGAATTACGCCGAAAGTGTCTTGAAGCTGGGTGTTTTTATACAGAGTGTTCAACACCACCTGTCCCACCGTGCCCTTCTTTAATTCAAC
>CAJWOD010000091.1 GCA_913044145.1 uncultured Nitrospina sp.
AAACGTTCAATTCAACTCATTTGGATATCATTGGAATTGCATTCCTATCTGGCTCAATTTATTTTCTGGTCAGGCACCGACACAGCCTCGCTATTATTTTTCTTGCCTTAGGTTTTCTAGGTAAATTATATCCCGCTATTTTATTCCCGCTTTACTTTCAATCCTGTCTCCAAAATTCTCGAAAAAAAGAGGGCAACCCCTGGCTACCCCCAATAATTAACTCACTACTTTTTTTTGGAATAATAGTTTTGGGTTATATTCCTTTTATGGGGATAGGACTAAAAATGTTCGATGGTCTTAAAGCATATTCACTCTATTGGCAAAGCAATGATAGCATTTTTTCCTGTTTAGTTTTTATTTTCAAAAAACTACCAGGAGAATTAAGCAATATTTCTTTTTTTTCAAATCCATTGCCCATTTTTTTGAGCAAACTAACCGTAGTTTGCATTTTGATGGGAGTTCTTATCTGGCTTTTGTTGAAAAATACTTCGTTATCTGAAGACCCGGAAACATTCTTGAAACAGTTTTTCATATTGATGGCTTTGGTATTTTTGCTCAGCCCAATTCAAAACCCTTGGTACCTTTGCTGGGTGGTTCCTTTTCTATGTTTGTTTCCTCTTAGATCGTGGATGCTTTTAACAGGTCTAGTCGGACTTTATTACCTCGAATTTTATTTTGACTATCAAGAAATACAATCATGGAAAATATGGATTCCTTGGATTGAATATCTTCCTTTTTATCTGTTATTAATATTAGATTTACAAAATAAAAATAAGGTGTTGAAAAAAGACGACAACAATGAAGGGAAATAGCAGTTACTGGTTTGCCTATAAAGTTAGGAGAGGATATATTGCAAAAGGCTAGAAAACTTCCTAGACTAGCTCGAAAAAAGATCGAACCCTGGGTTGAATGGACTCATCGAACTGGTTATCTCGGTCAAGCAGAATGGCGTGAATCCCAGCATTACGAGCCCCGTCAAAATCTGTTTTAATTTCATTTCCAATATGGCAGGCCTCATGAGGTTCAATACCACTAAGGCGTACCGCTTCAGCAAAAATCTTTTTATCTGGCTTTGCAGAACCTACTACCGCTGAAGGAAGAATAAATTTAAAATGTTCTGCCAGTTCTAAACTATCCAAGGTCGAAGTCAGTCGCGAATCCCAATTCGAAATAATACCTAAAATAATTTTCCGTTCTTTTAATTTTCTAAAAATTTGAGACTCGATCACATCTTCATAGATCTTCCAATTGGAACCATCGCGGAACACTTCAAAAATTAATTTAAAATACTTATCAAAATGTTCTAGCCCCCCAAAAGGTTGAAAAACTTCAAACACCAAATCTTTCCAAAATTTTTCTTCTACTTGTGCGCCAGATTTATTCCCCAAAGACTCGATACCACCCATTTTTTTCCATTGCGAACGAAATTCCTTGTTAAGCTCATCAGCGGTTCCCGAGAAACCAAAAGCGCGCGCGTGCTTTGCGTATACATCACCCACTGATGGATGAACACGAATCAAGGTCCCCCCAACATCAAAAAATACAGCTTTAAAAGAAGAAAGCGGCAAAACTCAAGTTCCCGAAACAAATTTTTTGACAATTAATACAGAATTGATGCCGAACATGCCAAAGGAGTTATTCATGATAAAGTTTACTGAAGGAAGTTTTTCCGGTGTATTTGCAACAAGGTTGTTCACCGCACATTCAGGGTCTAGGTCATCGAGGTTAATGGTAGGGTGCACCATATTATCTTCAAAGGCTGGCAAGTTACCTGATAATTCCAAAGTACCTGCAGCACCCATAGTATGACCGATAAAACTTTTTGTGTTATTGATGCGGGTTTTAGAGTCATTACCAAACACTTCACGTATGGCTTTGGTTTCCTGGATGTCTCCCATCTGTGTTGCGGTTGCATGGGCGTTTAGAATATCGATATCGCCTGGTTTGAGTCCAGCTCGATCAAGCGCTAACCTCATACATTGAGCCTGTCTATCTGGGTCTGGCAAAATAAAATCTACAGCATCGGAATTTGACGCATAGCCTACAATTTCTCCATAAATTTTTGCCCCTCGTTTTTTGGCATTTTCCAAGCGTTCCAGTGTATAAACACAACCTCCTTCGGAGCAGACAATTCCGTTTCGATTTTTATTGAAGGGGCGACTGGCTTTTGTTGGGTCTTCGTGGTCAGCAAGTGCGCCCTCACTTTTGAAGCTTGCAAAAATGCCGAATGTTTGGATGCTTTCAGAAACGCCACCAGCTAAGGCTAAATCCACTTCTCCGAGCCGTAACATTTGGACTCCTTGAATAACCCCCATATTACCCGCAGCACAGGCTGCCCCAATGGTGTAATGAGGCCCAGTTATTTTCATATTCAAAGTAACTTCACCGGCAGGATTATTGGACACAGTTCTGGGGTTATGGTGATGTGACCAATACTTCACATCGTAATCGTATTTGCTGATGTTGTAGACTTCGTTTTCAGTTTCTACGTTTCCGTGTTCTGTAGTTCCCAGATAAACACCGATTCGTGAACGGTCAATCGATTCAAGGTCCAGCCCCGAATCAGCAAAAGCTTCTCGTGAACAATATATGGCAACTGAACCCACACGGGTTCCGCGCCGACGTTCTTTTTTTTTCTGGTATTTGAGCTCGTCAAAATCACAAACTCCAGCAAGAACTTTTCCCATATAACGAGTTTCGTACTCCTGAACTCCTGATACACCATTTAGCAGGTTGTGGCGGAACTCTTTCAGATTATTACCATTGGGGGATGTTAATCCGATACCGGTTATGACAATACGTGAGTTAGTCATTTTAGTTTACCATTTTGTACAATAGCGCTACGGCATAAGTAGCAATGCCTTCTTCCTTGCCAACAAAGCCCAATTTTTCTGTGGTTGTGGCTTTTATATTTATCTGCCCGATGTCTATTGCCATAGCTTGCGCAATATTCTTTTTCATATCAGGGAAAAACAGGGCTAGTTTTGGTTTTTGCGCAACGATGATGGTATCAACATTCGCAATTTCAAAACCTTTGTCTCTACAAATTGCGGTGACTTGCTTTAGTAAAACAATACTGGAAATCCCCTTCCATTGTGGATCTGTATCCGGGAAATGTTTACCGATGTCCCCAGCACCAACTGCCCCCAAAAGAGCATCGCATAATGCGTGCAGCAATGCGTCAGCATCTGAATGCCCTTCGAGCCCTGTTGAATGAGGGACGTTAACACCACCGAGAATCAGCTTTCTGCCTGAAACCAGTTGGTGTACATCATAACCATTACCAATACGAATTATAGGTCTGCTCATTTCATTACCGATTGTTTAAGTATCTCGCCTGTTAAAGAAACAACAAACCTCACACCCCCTTCTATAAACTAAATTCGAAGGTTCGTCTAAATGAGCTTACCCATCGCCCCTGTATGCGATAGTCATTAAGTTACTCTCATGTCCAAAAAGGGTACTAATGGGTGACGGTGACTAATTTTGTAGTTTCTTCGCGAGCCCATCGATCTGCAATCAAAACATCTTGCAATTCTTTTAATGGAGATGGGTTGTGGTTTTGCATAACCATATGAATGAGTTCTGCGATATCTTTGTAAGAGATGAGTTCTTCGAGGAACGCTTGGACTGCAATTTCATTCGCAGCATTGAGCACAGCAGGCATGGTTTTCCCAATTTCCATTGCATCAATAGCCAACCGTAAACAGGGGAACCGTTCAAAGTCGGGTGGTTCAAAGGTCAAGTTGCCCATGGTAGCCAAATCTAACGAGGGTAAATCGCATTCAAACCGGTCAGGATAACTTAGGGCATAAGCAATGGGTACCCGCATATCTGGAATACCTAACTGCGCCATTATAGATGTATCAACAAACTCTATCATCGAGTGGATAATACTTTGAGCATGGACAATAACTTCGACCGGAGTATTGACACCAAACAACCATTTGGCTTCAATATATTCGAGCCCCTTATTCATCATAGTGGACGAATCGATAGTAATTTTTGCGCCCATATCCCAGTTAGGATGGTTGAGCGCATCTTTTACTGTAACAGTTTCCATTTGATCAAAGCTGAATGTGCGGAAGGGACCACCCGATGCAGTCAAGATAATTTTTTTGATTCGTTCTTTCTTTTCTCCATTCAACACCTGAAAAATAGCACTGTGTTCGCTATCAATAGGAATGATTTGCGAGTTAGTTTTTTGCGCTTCTCTAAGTACTAACTCACCGGCAATAACAAGAGTTTCTTTATTCGCCAGAGCAAGGTTTTTCCCTGATTTTAAGGCGTGAATAGCAGGTAATAGACCCGCACTTCCCATTACACCGGAAACAACCATATCTGCCTCCGGCAAGGTGGCGACTGCAACGGAACCTTCTTCACCGGATAAAATCTCAATATCCAGATCAGCGATTCTTTCCTTTAATGTTGGGATTTTTTTGGTATCGAATAGGGCTACGACTCGGGGCTTAAATTTTCTAATTTGTTTTGCAAACAAGTCAACATTGTTTCCTGCAGACATGCCAAGAATTTGAAATTTTTCTGGATTACGTTCAATTACATCCAGTACATTAGCGCCGATTGAGCCAGTAGAACCGAGAAGCGATATTTTTTTCATATAAATTCGGTTGCCAAAAATAACTGGTAGTAACAATAAAAAGTCGGGCCCGCAAACAATAGACTATCAATGCGATCTAAAACCCCTCCATGCCCAGGAATTAGGGTTCCAGAATCTTTAACCTGACAATTCCGTTTTATAAGCGATTCTACTAAATCGCCGAACTGGCCAATAATACCGCAAATGAAAGCTACAATCAAACAGTGGAATAGAGGAATTTGACCGAAAAACAGGTTGCTCGCCAACCAAGCAACGATTAAAGTGCCGACAATGTTGGCCACAGCCCCAGCAATAGTTTTATTTGGGCTAACAACCTCCAGTAATTTTCGTTTCCCAAATTTTTGGCCTCCGTAATAGGCCATTATATCTCCGACCCAAATAAACAATAAAATAAAAACTACCATATCCCGACCCCCTTGCAAATTGCCAATTAGAAGGAAGTATCCCCCTAGTCCTGCAGTATAGAAAATACCGAACAAGGTATAGGCAATCGGGTCAAGTGCCGCTCGCACATTTTTTCCCCTAAAAAACCACACAGTGAATAATGTCACGGGAATACAAAAAATAAAAACCGGTAAACTTTGAGGAACAAAAAAGTAGACTACAAGCAGCAGAAAGCTTAAAACCATACCTACAATAGGGAACCCACTCAATCCCCCATTGGACAGCATAGAAAAATATTCATAAGCGGCAACCAAAACAAAAGACGTGATTAAAATAAAATATAACCAGGGGTGCCCATATAAAATAATCCCGAGCACTATGGGAATTGCTATGAATCCACTAATAATGCGTTCCAAAATTTTCTCCTAAACAGATTAAACGTCTTATTAAGTGAAAATAATAGGGGGAAAATGAGCTTATAC
The DNA here is from genome assembly GCA_913044145.1 of uncultured Nitrospina sp. GTDB lineage: Bacteria > Nitrospinota > Nitrospinia > Nitrospinales > VA-1 > UBA8687. The sequence continues at coordinate 5,485 of CAJWOD010000091.1, forward strand.
TCCTAGCTCATTAAAAAAATTAGGCTTTCGCAACTTGTTCCTGCGTCATTCCAAACCGGCGGTCTCGACCTTGATAATCAATAATGGCATTTAAAAAATCATCTTCCGTAAAATCAGGCCATAAAACATTATTATAATGCAATTCTGTGTAAGCACTTTGATATAAAAGAAAGTTACTGATTCTCCTTTCTCCACTGGTCCTAATCAAAAGATCCGGGTCCGGCATAGGATGGGTAGAAAGAAAAGACTCAATCAGCGGAAAATTGATTTCTTCGGTTGAAATTTTTCCATCTTTCACCATTTGAGCTACTTTTTTAACAACATCAAGAATTTCCTGCCTGCCTCCATAACTTAAAGCCAGAGTGAGAATCATTCCCGTATTATTTTTTGTTTCATCAATTGAATATTGAATTAGTTTTTGTATAGAGGTCGGCAAGTCTTCTATATGCCCAATGATATTGAACTGAATATTTTCCTCTTTCATTCTCTTCAATTCTTTTTTGAGATAAAAATCCAAGATTTTCATTAGGGTACTAATTTCAGCGGAAGGACGGTTCCAATTTTCACCGGAGAAGGAATACAGGGTCAATGCTTCTAGATTAATTTTACACCCTAAGGTAACTATACGATCTACAACTTT
>CAJWOD010000092.1 GCA_913044145.1 uncultured Nitrospina sp.
TTAAAAAAATCCTGCCTACAAGGTGAGCAAGAATAGTTCTTGGTCAAAATTTCATAATACTTGGCATCCATATAAGGGCCTGTAGTTTTCGAGTTGCCAGGGCCAAATATTCCTACAATGGGTGTGCCTACCATCGCAGCAAGATGCATCATTCCACTATCATTTCCAATAAAAATTCGGCTTTTTTTCAGAACTCCCGCTAACACCCTTAAATTCATTGAAGGTGTTACTTTGACTTTGTCTGGAGGACAAGAACCCTTAATCCTATTCAGAATATTTTCTTCAGATTTTGTTCCAATTAAAACCAGTTTTTTCTTTTCTGATTTAAGTATTTTTTGGCATAAAACACCAAAACGTTCTACATGCCAGCTTCTTTCTATCTTCGATGTTCCTGGGTGAAGGGTAATAAATTCTTCATCTTCTTCCAATCCCATATTCAACAGTGCTTGCCGAACCGATATATCGCCTTCCTGTTTGATAACAGGGCTAAAGACAGCATCTGGAGGCTTTATTTTTAATGGGGAAAAAATTTGAAAATAATATTCAACTCGGTATTGGCTTTTTTTAAGATGGGCGGTGGTAACTATCGGGTGTGTCAGAAAAATAGATCTTCCATCAGTATTATATCCCAGTCTGTATTTTGCTGCTGTTAAGCTTAATAAAAATGCAGATCTAAATGAATTCGGAAAAACAATACCCATATCATACCGATATTTTTTCAGTCTACGCGCAAACTTTACATGCTTCCATAATCCAGAGTCTGAACCGGATGGCAGGGAAAGCACTGTGTTGATTGCGGGATGACCTAGAAGCAGTTCATCGGAGGGAGGTTTGACTATGGCAGTTATACGCGCCTTCGGGTAAGCTCGGCGTAGAGATTGTAAAGATGGAATAGTCAATATCACATCGCCAATCCAATTTGGCATCCACAAAATAATGCTATGAATATCCTGATCTTTTAAGGGTCGGGACCCATTCATTGGTTTAACCTTAACCAGTTCTCTTTAATGAGGCGTATAACCAAATATATTTGATTTATAAATAAAATAAGTGGGTATTGATACCAGCGTGATCTAATCGCAAAAAAATTTATTTTATTCGGCGTATCTGTGCGCCCAGTTTTGACAACTTTTTTTCAATACCCACATACCCACGATCGATATGATAAACTCGCGAAATTATGGATGAGCCTTTCGCTGCCAAGGCCGCTAAAACTAAAGAAGCGCTTGCACGCAAATCAGTAGCCATCAAGGGGGCTCCCGAAAGACTCTTCACACCATTTATGATTGCTGTATGACCGTCCAAAGAAATATCAGCTCCCATTCTTTTTAATTCCGAAACATGCATGAACCGGTTTTCAAAAACAGTCTCCACGATAATACTCTGTCCTTGAGCTAAAGTCATCAAAGCCATAAACTGCGCCTGGATATCGGTAGGAAAACCAGGATAAGGATGTGTTTTTGCATTAACACAACTGATAGGGCCTTTACTTTTTACTCTGATCTTGTTCTTACTGATTTCAACTCCAACTTGAGCCTCTTGAAGTTTTAAGGAAATGGGTTCCACATGCTTCGGTATACAATTTTCAATCGTTACATCTCCTTGTGTGATTGCTGCTGCAATCATAAATGTGCCCGTTTCAATGCGATCAGGAAAAATCGTACATTCGATAGGTTTCAGCGAAGTCGTTCCTTCGATAGCAATTATATCTGTTCCATGACCTGAGATTTTTGCTCCCGCCAGATTCAATATATCAGCAAGAAAAACCACTTCTGGTTCTTTTGCTGCGTTTTCTAGAATTGTTTCTCCTTCTGCTAAAACCGCTGCCATTAACAAATTTGCAGTGCCTGTCACCGATACCGTATCAAAGTAAAATTTTATCCCCTTAAGATAATCGGCCTTGCCTTGAACATAACCATGCTCCAATGTGATTTTTGCCCCCATCGCTTCCAACCCTTTAATATGTAAATCGATGGGTCGCTCTCCAATAGCGCAACCCCCAGGCAATGAGACTCGTGCTTCTCCTAACCTTGCCAATAAAGGACCAAGCACCAGACAAGAGGCTCGCATAGTAGAAACCAGGTCATACGGCGCTTCTGGGTTATCTGCTCTAGAGGTATCCAAAATAATTTTTTCGTTGTGGTAACTTTCTACTTCTACGCCCAAATCTTCCAATAGTTTTATCATCGTAGCCACATCGCGGACTTTTGGAACCCCTTGAATAATATTTCGCCCTCGAGTTAATAAAGTGGCAGCAAGAACAGGTAATACCGCATTCTTAGCACCACTTATTCTCACCGCCCCCTTCAACTGCTTGCCACCTTCAACAATTATCTTATCCATTAGGGCTTCCCTTTTGCGCTTTAATCACGCGGTCATAACCCGAATAATCCTGAACCACTTCCACATTTTTGTAACATGATAAATTATCTAATAAAGTTATCACCTGACTTGCTTGAGAATGATGGATTTCTAAAATTAAATACCCATTATCCTCAAGTCGATCTCTAGCCATAGGAATAATATCTCGGTAAAAATCCAAGCCCTTAAGCCCTCCGTCCAACGCTTTTATTGGCTCATAATTATGAACCTCGGGCATTAGTTTATGGATATCTGTCGATGGTATATAGGGTGGATTCGATACAATCATAGAGTAAATTCCCGACCAATCTTCTTTTCTCATATCTGCACAAATAAATTTGATCCTATCCGCCACACCATGACGCACTGCATTTTCTTTAGCAATACTTAAAGTTTTAGGGTCAATTTCTAAGCCTGAAAATTGACAGTCAGAAACTTCTTTAGCCATTACAACAGGGATAATTCCCGAACCCGTTCCTAAATCTAGAATTTTAGAAGTCCCCGGTGATATGCAATTCAAAGCTGTTTCGATCAGTATTTCTGTTTCAGGTCTAGGTGTTAGAACATTTTTATCTACGATAAAATCGAGTGACCAAAACTCCTGATGCCCAATAATTTGAGAAACAGGCTCTCGCATCTGTCGGCGTTTAATATTTATTTTTCCAAGTTTTTTTTCGGATTCATTTAGAACCCTTTTAGAGTGAATTCGAAGATCGACCCGTGAAAGTTTTAAAGTGTGACTAAGGATAATTTCTGAGTCTAATCGAGGCGAAAAAATACCTGCTTGGGCTAATTGGTCTTGGGACCAATTTAGAAATGAGTTTATATTTGTATCCATCCTTCTTTAGATGTTGCCCTTAAGCGCTTCGGATTGGAAATAGAGAGTCAAAGCATCGATGACTTCGTCAAGAGCCCCTTCCATAATGGCAGTTAACTTGTGCAAGGTTAGTCCAATACGATGGTCCGTGACCCTTTCTTGAGGGAAGTTATATGTTCGTATACGTTCACTTCGGTCCCCCGAACCGACTTGTTGTTTTCTTTCACTTGCCTGCTCATCATGCATTTTTTTCTGTTCTTCATCATACAGGCGAGCCCTTAAAACTTTCATAGCCTTTTCACGGTTTTTATGTTGTGATTTTTCATCCTGGCATGTGACAATCATTCCCGTTGGCACATAGGTCAATCGCACGGCCGAATCAGTAGTATTGACACTTTGCCCGCCGGGACCAGATGCGCGGTACACATCAATTTTTATATCCGCGGGATTGATCTTAATATCAACGTCTTCCACTTCAGGAAGAATTGCTACAGTGACCGCAGAAGTATGAATGCGTCCTTGACTTTCTGTGTCGGGAACTCTTTGTACGCGATGGGTTCCACCTTCAAATTTCAACCTACTGTATACGCCTTTTCCAGAAATATTAAAAATTACTTCTTTAAAACCACCCTTTCCCGTCAAATTTGAACTTAATATTTCTACCTGCCACTTTTTTTCTTCTGCATAACGAGAATACATTCGGAATAGGTCGTTTGAAAAAAGGGCAGCCTCCTCTCCTCCCGTTCCAGCACGAATTTCAACGATTACATTGCGTTCATCACGTGGATCTTTAGGCAAAAGAAGAATTTTTAAATCTTCCTCGGCTTTTTGTTTTTGTGTTTCTAACTGAATTAGATCCTGTTCTGCGATCTCAAGCAATTCCGAATCCTTTTCTTCTTCCAGAAATTTTTTATTCTCCTCCAATTGCTTGACATACTTTTGTAAATCCTGAAACCTGTTTACAATTGGCGTCAAATCGGATTGTTCTTTAGCATATTTCTGGAACTCGGATTGTTGAGCAATGATTTTTGGATCACTGAGCAAATCATTTAAATCGTTATAACGCTTTTCAACCATTTTCAACTTATCGAACATGGGAGGTACCTTTAGAGTTTTTGTTTCAAGCAGGAAAAATCGGGGAAAGAAAAGAAGGGAAAGCTACTGGGGAATTGTTGAATCCTGAGGTTTTACTTTGGAGTACTTACGTTGAAACTTCTCAATACGACCTGCTGTATCTAAAAGTTTTTGTTTACCTGTGAAGAAAGGATGGCATTTCGAGCAAATTTCCAAATGCAAATCTTTCATGGTAGTCCGTGTCTCCACTTCAGCCCCACAAGCGCAGCGAACATTTGTTTCAAAATATTCTGGATGAATACCCTGTTTCATTGTTTTACCATCACGAGTTCATAGTCGCCAAAAATTCGGCGTTTGTTTTTGATTCTTTAATCTTTTGTAGTAGAAGGTCCATCGTATCATGGATACCCATAGGGAGCAAAACTTTTCTTAAAAGCCACACGCGCTGAAGATCTGCTTCGGGCAAAAGAAGTTCCTCTTTGCGAGTACCAGATCGGTTAATATCAATAGATGGAAAGGTTCTCTTATCAGCCAGTTTGCGGTCGAGTACGATTTCCATATTACCCGTACCCTTAAATTCTTCGAAAATAACGTCATCCATGCGACTTCCTGTATCAACCAAAGCAGTAGCTATGATGGTAAGACTTCCGCCTTCTTCCAAATTTCTAGCAGCGCCGAAGAATCTTTTTGGGCGTTGTAGGGCATTTGAGTCAACACCGCCTGACAACACTTTTCCGCTGGGCGGAACAATAGCATTGTACGCCCGAGCTAGACGGGTGATGCTATCGAGCAAGACAACAACATCTCGCTTATGTTCCACCAACCTCTTCGCCTTTTCAATGACCATCTCTGCCACCTGCACATGTCGCTGGGCCGGTTCATCAAAGGTTGAGCTTATGACTTCTCCACGGACTGAGCGTTCCATATCTGTTACCTCTTCAGGTCTTTCGTCAATCAAAAGCACGATCAAGGCAATTTCCGGAAAATTAGTACTGATGCTATTTGCCATCGATTGCAATAGCATGGTTTTCCCGGTGCGAGGCGGGGCTACGATTAGCCCACGTTGTCCCTTGCCAATAGGGGTCATCAAGTCCATGACGCGAGCGCTGTAATCTTTCCCACCCGGAGTTTCCAAACGAATCCGTTCCTCAGGGTAGAGAGGGGTCAGATTGTCAAATAATATTTTATCCTTAGTTTTGTCCGGATTCTCAAAGTTGATTGCCTCCACCTTTAACAAGGCAAAATAGCGTTCGCTGTCTTTGGGAGGTCGAATCTGACCGGAAATGGTATCACCCGTGCGCATATCAAATTTTCGGATTTGCGAAGGAGAAACATATATGTCATCTGGACCCGGCAAATAGTTATAGGTAGGAGCTCTTAGGAAACCGAATCCATCAGGGAGAATTTCCAATACCCCCTGACCAAACATCAAACCATCTTTTTCGGTCTTAGCCTCCAGTATTCTAAAAATTAGGTCTTGCTTTCTAAGACCGCTATGGCCCTGAATTTTTAAATCTTTGGCAATATTTGTGAGCTCAGATATAGTCTTAGACTTAAGTTCTTCTATGTTCATTTGAGTCATAATTTGTGGCTTCTTTGAGGTGAGAATAAGATTAACTTTATTTCGTATATGGTGGATTTAAAATCAGGTAGTATTAATGAATTCAAAATTGTTTTTTAAATAACTAACAGCGAAAGTGCAAAATTACTAAACCGAAATTTGATTGGATTTTTTAGGGATTTGTCCGGGAGCTTTTAGAGTTT
>CAJWOD010000093.1 GCA_913044145.1 uncultured Nitrospina sp.
GGCTGTATTGGGGGTTTAGCAATTGTTCCCAACCTCAACGAAATAGTCGGCTTCATTGAAAATTTATTTGGAATAACTGCTTTTCCGAGTGATGTGTATTATCTCGATAAACTACCTTCCGAAATTCAATATTTGGATTCATTTCTAATAGTTGTGTTTTCTATAACCATTTGTTTTTTAGCTTCTTTATATCCGGCGTGGCGAGCTTCTAGAATGGATCCGGTGGATGGTTTGCGTTATGAATGATGCTGATAAAATGAACGAAGCATGCCTTATCGAAGCAAGAGGCGTAGATAAAAGCTATACGACCAAGCACGAGATCATTCATGTTCTTAGTGAGACATACCTTAAAGTATTTCCAGGGGAGGTGCTAGGAATCGTAGGAGCATCAGGTGTGGGTAAAAGCACCTTGCTGCATGTTCTTGGGGGGCTGGATAAACCAGCAAAGGGTCAAATAATATTTATGGGAAAGAATATTTATAAGCAAGGGGATTCCTTTTTAGAAAAATTCCGTAACATTCACATTGGATTTGTTTTCCAGTTTTTTAATTTGTTACCAGATTTTACAGCCTTAGAAAACGTTATGTTTCCCGCTCTGATTCAAAATAAAAAAGTTTCGATTGCAAAAGAAAGAGCGGAGTATCTTTTGTGTGAGGTTGGAATGAAAGACAGAATGAATCATGCACCAGGAGAGCTTTCAGGAGGAGAGGGTCAGCGAGTTGCCTTGGCAAGAGGGTTGATGAATCAACCGGATTTATTATTAGCCGATGAGCCCACTGGAAATCTTGATACCTTTGCTAGTGATCAATTGATCGAGTTGATTCGCAGGCTTAATAAAGAGTTTAATCAGACTTTTGTTCTCGTCACCCATAGCCAAAGAGTTGCAGGCCAGTTAGATAGAGTGCTGGAGTTGATTGATGGAAATGTCAATTCGGTCAATCAAAGCCTTGTAATTTAATTTTTTAAAATAAATATATATGGGAACTGTTATGGAAACCTGGAAGGGGGAAGCATGAAGCTGGAACAAATTGCTTCATTGGTATCTGGAACCTTGGAAGGAGAAGGTTCTATAGAAATTAACGGAGTACGTGGTGTTCATGACGCTAAAGAAGGGGATATTACCTTTCTTATGGAAAATAAACACCTTGATGTATTAAAAAAGTCTAAGGCATCAGCGGTTTTTGTGGTTAAGTCTGTAGAAGTTTCAATTCCACAAATCGTGGTTGCAAAACCTGATCTAGCGTTTGCCCGTTTGATTAAAGAGCTTCACCCGGAACCTCGACCAGAACCTGGAACCCATTCAAGCGTCGTGATTGGTAAAAAAGTGGTGATTGGTGAGAATGTGACTCTTTCGGCAGGAGTTTGCATAGGAGAAAATGTTTCTATTGGGAATGATGTGGTTTTGTATCCAAATGTAGTGATCGGTAACGATTGTAAAATTGATGACTATTGTACGCTACATCCTAATGTTACTCTTTATCGAAATACTGAAATAGGAAAACATGTTATCGTGCATGCTGGAACAGTGATAGGTGCCGATGGATTTGGGTACACATTAGATGAAAAAGGTTATCACTATAAAATTAATCAGTTTGGACGAGTAGTAATTGAAGATTTTGTGGAAATAGGTGCTAACAGTTGTATAGATAGGGCAGCGATGGATACAACACTTATTAAGGCGGGCACCAAGATAGATAACCTGGTGCAGGTTGGTCATAATTGCACCGTGGGCAGTCATTCCATTTTGGTTGCTCAAGTAGGTTTGGCCGGTAGCTGTACGCTTGGTCACCATGTGGTGTTGGCAGGACAGGCTGGCTTGGCCGACCATGTGACTCTGGGAGATCAAGTAACTATGGCAGCAAAATCTGGGAGCTTTCGTGATCTTGAAAATAATGCTGTTGTCAGCGGATGGCCGGCTGTCCCAAAAAATAAATGGAAACGGTATGTAACAACTTTGCCAAAGCTTCCCGATCTTGCCAAAAAGGTAAAAGAGTTAGAGTCTCGTTTAAGGGAAATTGAAAACGGTCTTAATGATATGTAATATGGTTTTAAATAAATTTTCCTAATTTGATCCATGCTATGAATTCCTGAAAGATGAAAATGTCTTTGTATAGATTAAAAATAGTAATTTGTTTTCTTTGTTTCTTCGCCCTAGGATCAGCATCGCCAAAAATGACCGGGGAAGAAATTGAAAGATATATACAAAAAAAACTAAAGCGTAATGATCAGGTGCTCCGGATCAATGCTAAAAACCTCGGCGATGAGGGCGTTGCTCATCTAGCGCAATCTTCTTTATTGAAAACGGTCTCTGTCCTTATACTTTATAAGGCTAACTTTGGAGATGAGGGTGTGCGAGCGTTGGCTGAATCGAAAAACCTCAATCAGCTTAATGCCCTTTATTTAGAGAATAACAACATAACCGACCAGGGCGTTAGATATATTTCTAAATCGCTATCATTATCAAGTTTGAAAGTTTTAAATTTGTATCATAATCGTATATCTGATGTGGGAGCAACTTTGATTGCTGAGTCGGACACCTTGTCAAAGTTAGAAGATTTGAACCTGAACTACAATAAAATACATGGTTCTGGTGCTATAAAACTCACTCGCTCGACAAAATTGAAAAACTTAAAAAACATTCAATTGACTTATAATCCAATTGAAGATTCAGCGAAGGATGCATGGAAACGTTTTCAATTAATGGAATGGTTAAAAGACTTAAATCGTACTAACCGTTTAAATGAAGTGGGTGCAGGTTTGATTGGAGATTTGGGAGTTGATGTTTTATTGGAATCCCCATTTGCTAGTAAATTAGAAATATTAGATTTAAAGAATAATGATTTATCAGATAAAGCGGTAATTGCGCTTTCAAAATCTGAAAAGTTAAAGCAATTAGTCTCACTAAATCTTTCTCAAAATAATATATCTGATGCAGGTGCTAAGGCTTTAGCTAACTCGAATAGTTTAGGGAAACTAAAAAAACTGGATTTAAACTTTAACCGGATTGGTGATGAAGGTGCCTTTGCTATTGCCGAGTCGCCCAATTTTTCAAGTTTGGAATCATTGAAGTTGGGGCAGAATAAAATTGGCACGACAGGAGCACAGGCATTGAATAAATCCAAGATTTTACAAAACTTGATCCACCCTATTTTTGGTTTCTACTAGAATAAAATTTAGCATGGGAACTCATTAGAGCCGAAATCGGCTTTATGTGAAAATATTTTACAATAATTTAATTTTTTTAAATAACTATGGTTCAGATACTCGATTTTGAAAAAGAAATTTTTGCATTAGAAAAACAAATACACGATCTGGTGTCTCTTTCTTATATGTATGACAGTGTTGGAGATATAACTGAGGAGATTTCAAAGCTTAAGAAGAAACTCCGTAAAATGAAACACGATGTATATTCTAATCTGAAAGGTTGGGACAAAACCATGGTAGCGAGGCATCCAGATAGGCCTCATATGTTGGATTATATTCAGTATATTTTTTCTGACTTTTTTGAATTACACGGAGATCGCCACGGAGGTGATGGCCCATCCATTGTAGCGGGACCTGCCAAATTTGCTGATTTTTCGGTGATGGTTGTAGGGCATCAAAAAGGTAGGAATATGGAAGAGAAGATTGCTAGAAACTTTGGCATGTCGCAACCATCAGGATACCGTAAGGCACTGCGTTTAATGCGAATGGCGGAAAAATTTAATATGCCCATCATTACATTTATTGATACCCCGGGAGCTTACCCTGGGGTCGATGCAGAAGAAAAAGGCCAATCAGAAGCCATCGCTACAAATATGTTCAGCATGATCCAAATGCGAGTTCCAATTATTTGCGTGGTGATTGGGGAGGGAGGTTCAGGGGGTGCTTTGGCTATAGGCGTTGGCGACCGTATTTTAATGCTGGAGCATTCAGTATATTCAGTGATCTCTCCAGAAGGCTGCGCTTCTATACTTTGGGAGGATAAGAATAAAAACAGACAAGCTGCTGACGCTCTATGCTTGACTGCAAACCATTTGTTGAAATTTCAAATCATTGATCAGATTGTTCGCGAACCTTTAGGTGGTGCTCACAGGAACCATAAACAAGCAGCTATCCGTTTAAAGAAAGCGCTGCGAAAAAACCTATCGGAATTGAAAGAAATCGGTCCTGATGAACTAGTTCAGTTACGCGAAGAAAAATTTCGCAAAATGGGTGAAGTTATAGAGATGGGAAATTGACTGTTGTATTTTAGAGGGCAAGTTTTATAGGTGAATCTGATGTCGAAAAAGGTTTGCGTATTCTGAGTCGATACTGATCAAGGCATCATGAGTTCCTGATTCCACCAATTCACCATCTCGCATAACTAAAATTCTGTCTGCTCCTTCCAGAGTAGATAACCGGTGCGCGATAGATAAAGTAGTCCTGCCTGACATTAACTTATTTAATGCTTCTTTAATGTGATATTCGGTTTTCGTATCCACAGTTGAGGTTGCTTCATCTAGTATAATGATAGGCGGGTCCTTAAGGAAGGTTCGGGCGATGGCGATTCGGTGCTTTTCTCCTCCTGAAAGTTTTACGCCTCGTTCTCCAACCTGTGTGTCATAACCATTGGGAAGGTTTTTTATGAAGGGGTCCGCATGGGACGCAATGGCCGCTTTAATGATCTCCTCTCTACTCGCTTCAATATTTCCATACATTATATTTTCTGCGACAGTGCCATTGAATAAAAAAGGATCTTGAGAGACCAAGCCGATTTGTTCTCTTAAATAAGAAAGCTTTAAATCTTTAATAGGATGCCCATCTAGGCTGATTTCCCCGGAATCAACATCGTAAAAACGCATTAGCAATTTTACAAGTGTGGACTTTCCACTCCCTGTATGGCCGACCAAGGCAATTTTTTCTCCTGCGGATAGGGTAAATTCAACCCCCCGGATTGCTGGTTTTCCCTCAATGTAAGAAAAGTTTATTCGGTCAAAATGAATTACTCCTCTTACATTGGTTAAGGGAAGAATTGCTTTCGGACTTTCCCTTACGTCAGGCACAGTATCAATAATTTCGAATAATCTGTCCCCAGACGCCAATGCATGTTGCAGCATATGGTTAACAGAATGTAATTGATTGATTGGTGTATAAAAAAGTGCCAGATAACCGACGAATGCAACAAGAGAACCTACTGTTATTTCATTTGCCTGAACAAGTCCAGCTCCGAACAAAAGAATCAAAACCGTTCCCAAAGAACCTAGAAACATCATGGTAGGAGAATAGATAGCCCACATGCGCATTACTTTCAAAGTCCCATCGCAATAATCTCGACTTCTTTTTTCAAATTGTTCGACCTCGTGAAGCTGTCGATTAAAGGAAAGTGTTTCTCGAATACCTGAGATGGAATCCTGTAATTTAGAATTCATGGAAGCAGCGCGCTTACGTACAACATGGTATTGGCTGTGTGCCTTTTCGGTGTATATCCATGCTCCATAAACAAGAAAAGGAATGGGTAGTAGGGCTACCAGAGCTAATTTCCAATGCATGTAAAAAAGTATTACTGAAATTCCAATCAGCGTAAGGGATGCAGTAACGACCTGTTCGACGCCATCAATAAAAATCCTTTCAACATAATTGACATCGTCGTTGGCGCGTGACATAAGTTCGCCTGTTGAACGGTTTTCAAAATATTTTAAAGATAATTTTTGAAGAGAACGGTAAACTTCCGAGCGCAGATCGAACACCACGTTTTGTTCAACTTTGTTATTGATTACGATACGTTTGTGGTTTGTAAAATTACGGGTTAAATATACAAGGGCAATTCCAGCAATTGCCCAATAAACTGGTGTCATATTCGTATTTGCTACAAGGTTGTCCACAATTACTTTTGTTAACCAGGGAGGAACTAAATCCAAAAGGGTGGTGGATATTGCCAGAAAAAGGGTCAGGGCAACCTTTCCTTGATAGGGTTTTAAATAGCTGAGGACTCTTAGAAGAGAATTCATGG
>CAJWOD010000094.1 GCA_913044145.1 uncultured Nitrospina sp.
GATTATCGAGTTGTAGGTTACTTGATGTGGGAGTTTGAATTGGATTAAAGAAAATTATATAAAAAAGAGGACCTATAAATTCTCTATGACATACCAGTTACTTTGTTTTTTTTAGCACCACGTTTTGGCTTTGCTTTAACTTGTTTTTTGGTCTCTCTAAGCCATTTTTGAAGGGTTGAGCCCTTCGGATGTTTCTTTTCCGGCAGTCCACTACCACGAATTAGTTTCTGTGCGCCATAATCATTTTTCAATTCGGGAAACTGTAAATTCGGATTGTCCTTTAATTTTTTAGCAACGAAAGAACAATAGTCTCCACGAAGATGATCCATTTTGGCCTTATCAGTTATTGGATGAGGACTTTGGGGAGGTTCTACCTTTGCTAACCGATTCAAAAACTCTTCCTGATAAATTTTTAGATCAACACAGGATAGATATCGGGCAATCTTTTCTTTGTTCCTACGATACCAAGCAAGAAAACTCTCCTTATCTAAAACGAGAGCGTTAGGGTTTTCAGTCATCATAAGACCACCAGCAAGATCAATTAATCGACCACTTTTAACCCGAATTTCTCCAAGACTAATAGAATCTTCCATCGTCGTCCATACATCCATTAGAGCTTTAAAAGTATTATCAAAACCCGTTCTTCCTGCATCAAAAGCTTTAGCTAAAATATTGGTATGATCACAGAGTAACTCAAACGCATCTCCAAACCCCCAGCTATCAGAATGCTCGAGTTTGCCAAGTAGGATCATATAGCTAGATTCATTCATGGCCTTTATCTTTTTAGTGGAATGACCTTGCCTGTGCTTTCATTATTTGAGAGGGACATTTTATTTTTTGTTTGCCTTAAGATCAGAAGATAATAGATACAAAAGTGTTGCCCCAAGAACTTTTGGGTTATTATCCCTAATTATCATCGTAATACACTTCCACAAAAGAACTAGTTTTTTTGTTCCAATAGATTCCCTTAAAAATAAGAACATTTAAAACAATAAGTTGTGGTTTAGGGCATAGCCCATTTTTTGTTGTGGGCAACAGTATGGGTAACAAATGAAGCAGAAATCAGATTAAATCTCACCCTACCTGTAATAGAATAGTATCGTTGCTTACCATTGTTTGAAGTTTACCACTGGTCTTTAATTTAAATTAAAGGAGGATTGGTTATGAACAAAGACTCTTGGATTGCACTGATTATTGCCATTATTATTAGCGCTATAGCATCGACACCACTTTACTATTCCCGAGACTATGCTCGTGGGCCACAAGGCAAATTCTCGGAAGGTTCAGATACAAAAGGTTCAGAACCAATGAAGAGAACAGGTAAAATTTCTGAAAGCACTGCCGAATCAACCATGCCATGACTAAAACACATCTAACTACGGTATCAAAATTAATTTCCCTAGCGAACGGCGGTAATGACGCCATAATATTTTTATGATTAAATATAAGTAATAATGATTTTTAAAACTTCTCCTAACTGAAGGTGTCTACCGTGAAAAAATTGATTTTAGTCTTTACTATTTTATGTTTTATCCTTTTAACGAATATCGGATTCGCCCGTGAACTTCTTGTGCTCAGTGGTGAAAATTCTCAAAATTCTAAGCGATGGCAGGAAGAAGTTCTTCCCGAATACTCAGCCAGTGCTCCGGGGAAAAATCTTCCTGCTAAGATTGTCGCCGTCAAGGGAAATCGTTTCCCGGAATGGTTAGCAAAGGCCTTGGACGAAGGGCGCGTGGGCGAGATTTTGGGTACCCCTACTTTTCTGATTTGGGACTCAACAAGAGGGAAGGAAATTGGCCGAATAGAAGGCTATACCCAGAAGCTCAGGTTTTTTTCGCAACTTAAAGAAGCAATAAGCATGATTGACCAGGGGCAGCACCCAGGCAAAAGAGAAGGCTCAGGTGGTCATAGGGATGAGGGTTCTGGAGGAGATCAGCGTCAGGAAGAAGGTTCAGGTAATAGCAGCACCCTCATGGATCATATTTATAAAACACCAGAAGAAGCCAAACAGGCATCTGAAGCACTGGGGCTTGGTGGAGAAATTCATACCCACCAAACGCCGGATGGAACTATATATATGCCAGGAGCTACCATGTAGTTTTTCCCACAAGGAATTAAAATCAAAAACCTGTATTTTGTAATTGGCATCTAAAAAAGGATGTTTCTATGGCTGAAAAACTAAAAGTCCGTGCACCTTACGATGGGCATTTGATAAAAGAAATTGATCTGGATGGTGATACTCGTATAGAAGAAGCCCTAACGATAGCTGACGAACTGCTACAAAAAAAGCCTCTTCCAATACCAGAGAGAATTTCCATCCTGAATAAAACTGCTGACTTGGTTGAAGCAAAGGCAGAGGAATTTGCCCGACAATCTGCAGAAGAAGGCGGAAAACCTTTGATTGACTCCCGAATTGAACTGACTCGAGCAGTACAAGGAATACGGGAAGCCGCAAATTCGATAGGGCAACTCACGGGACATGAGATTCCAATGAACCTGACGCCTTCATCCATGAACCGAATGGCATTTACCACCCGCGAACCTATTGGTATCGTTGCTGCCATCAGCGCCTTTAATCATCCTTTCAATTTAATTGTTCACCAGGTAATACCTGGAGTAGCCGTAGGTTGTCCGGTGATTGTCAAACCCGCGCGCACAACTCCTCTATCCTGCTTTAATCTCGTAAACTGCCTATACAAAGCTGGTTTACCAAAAGAATGGGTACAAGTTATTATCTGTAAAGGTTCACAGGCCGAAAAACTTGCCACTGATCCAAGGGTTTCTTTCCTAACGTTCATTGGTTCTGGAAAAGTAGGTTGGGGTCTGCGATCCAAATTGGCCGAAGGAGCACGATGCGCGTTGGAACATGGAGGCGCAGCACCGGTTATTGTGGAGCCAGATGCCGATATCGATGATGCCTTGCCTTTACTAGCGAAAGGTGGTTTTTATCATGCAGGTCAGGTCTGCGTTTCAGTACAGCGCATTTTTGTACACGAAGATATTGTAGAAAGTTTTTCCAGCAAACTTGTAGCTATAGCAAAAAATTTAGTGGTGGGAGATCCAACGGATGAAAAAACAGAAGTCGGGCCTCTTATTGAGGAAGGAGAAGTAGATCGAATACACAATTGGGTTGAAGAAGCCAAAGCGGCTGGTGGAAAAATTTTAACGGGAGGCAACAAAATTGGTAAGACCTGCTATGAACCAACGATTATTCTGAACCCACCTTATGATATAAATGTCTCTCAATGTGAAATTTTTGGCCCAGTCATCAATATTTATTCCTATAAAAACAGAAATGAGGCTATAAAGTTTGCAAACGATGTCCCCTTCTCATTTCAGGCTGCAGTTTTTACCAACGATATTAATTCAGCTTTAGAATCAGCTAAGGACTTAAATGCAGCAGCCATAATGATAAACGACCACACCGCATTTCGTGTCGACTGGATGCCATTTGCAGGCAGAAAATCTTCCGGACTCGGCGTTGGCGGAATTTTACCCAGCATGATTGAGATGACAGAAGAAAAACTAATTGTATTCAGATCAAAATTAATTTAAACGATTTCTTTCTAATCTATATTTGCAACACATCTGAACCCTGTCCCATCAGATTGTAATTGAAAGTGAGAGTTCATTCGATTTGATGACCTCATTTCCAAAGCTTTTTTATTCCAACTGCCCCCTCTATTCACCTTTTGTGTTATAGAAAAGGAACCAACACAATCTACCCCGCTGCAAGCATTGAGTTCTGAACGAGGGCCTTTAGGATTTTTTTCAGGACTCATTAAATAATAATTTTCATTAATCGGCATCCAGTCAAAAACCCATTCACTTACATTCCCTGCCATATCAAAAAGTCCAAACGCATTTGGTGGGAACGAACCTACCGGGGAAGTATTTTTAAAACCATCAGTTTTACTTACGTCTCGAGAATTTAAATCGCATTCACTATCACAAAAATTTCCCTCTTTACCAGTCACCATATCTCCCCAGTAGTATTTACTCTTTGTCCCCCCTCTTGCGGCAAATTCCCACTCTGCCTCTGTTGGTAATCGATATCCCTGTTTCTTACAATAATCTCGCGCATCTTCCCATGAAACACTATCAACCGGAAACTCTGCTCCAGGAAATTGAGATGGGTTAAAACTCATTACACTTTGAAAAAATTTTTGTTTAATCTCATACTTGCCAATTTTAAAAGAAGATAAGCAGACCTTGTGAATGGGGCGTTCATCTGAGTTTCCTGAGTCGCTTCCCATTTCGAAACAGCCTTCCTTTATAACTATCATTTCTTCTTTTGGTTTTTCTTGATTTGTAGAGATTGCCATTTTTTGAACAGTAGCTTTTAGAGCAGTCACTAGTTCACGCGTAGCGGTTGGAATACCGTGATACTTGATTCGATATCTGCTCTTAGATAACAATTCCATCTTTCCTGTTTTCATAATAAAAACTCGGAAATGGGGAACTGGTCCTATAGCATCATCCTTTACAAATTGGCTTATATCGTCATCGACTGCACCCGACTCATCAATCGCCATTACATTCTCGTCTACAAGCTCCGCTTTACGGCCCTCGGTTTTCCCTTTTAGAAAAACCATGATATTTCTTCCCTTAGATTCGGGCATCGCAAGAATTCTATCTAGAAGGTCTTCTGCCTCTTGAAATTTTTTTAGCTTTATTTTCGTGTCCGCTTGAGCACGGAGAACCTTATAGTTATCGGAATCTTTTCCAAGCACCTGACCAAAGAATTCTTCTGCAACATGATATTTACCCTTAGCAAATGCGGCTTTGCCACTTGCAAAAATTTTTGTTAAATCCTGGGCATGCAAAGTTACTGAAAAGAATAATAAAAACACAAGCTGGATGATTAATTTTTTAATTATTTCAATCCGCTTATCCATTTAAAGATTCCTGTTAATTAATATTTATAGGTCATGAATAAATAGAGACCTTACCTCCACCCTCAACAGACTAACTCTAGAGAATTGTAAGGCAGTAGTAGTATACGCGGTTAGAATTAATCCTTATATTAATAAATATAGTTTAGTATAAAGTAACTTGAAAAGAGCCAATAGGTTTAGTTTTATTATTTTTAGTCTGATATATAAAATACTTTATTTTTGAATCCTTTACACGCTATTCAGAATTCACTGTAAATCTAATAATGAGCTATAGTTTTAATAACATTAGAATTTCAAAATATTTGCTGACGATCTTACTATTAATGGCTGGCTGCACCAATATTGCAGAAGATCCATTGACTCTAAAGATCGGTGCTGAACCTTCGGCTAAAATGCGAAATGACATCGGGATAGAGCACTTTTTAGCAGGAAGAAATTTTGAAGCCCTGTTGCAATTTAACCAAGCAAATTTAGCCGACCCAACTTCCGGAGAAATTCATTTCAACCTTGGGCTTGCACTTTGGAATGCAAATAAAAAGGAAAAGGCGATCAAACATTTCAAAAAGGCGCATAAGTTGGCCAAGGGAAACCTAAAAATTCTTCAGTCACAAATTGTAAATAAAATTCTGAAAGAGAATTGAAGTGGATTTTCAAAAATAATTCAACAGCGCAAATCTGCTGTGCCCTACTGGGCTGCCAGAGCATATGGTTTTAGCATTGAGCCCCAGCCCATTGCCGCAAAAGCTTTTCCGAGTTTACCCCGATTCCTGAAGCACTCAAAATTCTTTAGACTCATTAAAAACCAACAATCCTTTGAAGAACGAATAAGGCAAGCTAAAAATCTAACTATAAAACACCAACCCCTAACCTCTTGAATTTCTAAGCTTTTGGGTTTATTCTAAATCTGGTTATTTTTATTTCCGGGGTATATTTTAACGGCTTCGCACTTTACCTAGAACTTAGAATGAATGAACTCTATTTAGCCAATCGAAATCTTTCCGAATTATATCGGCAAAAACTACGGGAAAAAATTTTTATTCTTG
>CAJWOD010000095.1 GCA_913044145.1 uncultured Nitrospina sp.
TTTATTTTTATCCTCGCACTTATAAAGCGTGTCAAAAAAGTAATTGGCCATACCTTCGCCTTCACCGATGAACATTACATCCATGCAATTAGCCAATGGTTCAGGATTAATAAAAATTGCCGAACCTCCCGCAACAATCATAGGATATGAAGAATCCCGCTCTGTCCTGTCCAACGGGATATTGAAGTACTTCAATGCAATTACTGCGTTCAGATAATCTGGCTCGAAAGAAATAGAAAATGCGATCATATCGAAATCAGCAGGAAGAAGATTCATATCCATAGACCGTAAATCCTTCTGGCTGAGCATTTCTGTTTCTGGTATCCAATCGGTGGGTAGCGCATAACGGTCGCACTCCACACCCTGAATGGAATTTAATAAGGTATAAACCTGCTGAAAACCAAGATTGGCAAGAGCCACCTCTCGCGTATTCGGGTAAACTAAAAGTACCCGAATAGCTTGATTAGGTACTGAACTTTTGGAAATGCTATGATCCGTTTGAAAGGAAACTGACATTAACTCTCGAAAAAATTAGATTTAAAAGTAAGATGTTTATAATACTCTAATTAGAGCAGACTTAAAGAGGATTCTCGCGTCAATGAACAAAGTTTCGGTTGAAAATAGAATGGAAGCTTATCTGCAAAAAATTGCTGCTGGGCCCAAATTGAGCAAAAACCTCACAGAAAATGAGGCGGAAGACGCTTTATCTCTAATATTAGGTGGAAAAATATCTCAAGTAAGGATGGCGGTTTTCCTTATCGCTGCTCGCATGAAAATTGAAACTGTTTCCGAAAATATCGGTTATTGGCGGGCCTTGCAAAAAAGGATGACCATTAGAAAAATTGGTCTCGACAAAATATTGCAAATTGCTGATCCTTTTGATGGGTTCCAGCGGATTCCATATTTTGGGTTTTATACGATCCCGGTTATTGCCGAATTAGGGCTTCCTGTTTACGGTCATTCCGCATTACCTTTGCCGCCCAAATTTGGTATCACCTTCGAAGATTTACTGGTCAACCATTATCAAATTAAAGGATCCGGTAACAGTGAACGACGGGTCAAACAAATTCAAAAATCTAAATTCGGTTATATCAATACAGCGGACTACCTTCCTGACTTGGAAAATCTGCGATTGATCCGAACAGAAATTGTAAAACGACCTATGCTTGCAACTCTGGAAAAAATTCTCATGCCGCTTCAGGCCGAGGGTAAAAACTTTCTTGTCACCACCTATTTTCATCGTGGCTATGAAGTTTCTTTAACTGAAATTGGAAAACGCAGTCAGTTCGATCGCGTCATTGTTGGCAACGGAATGGAAGGAACCACCTTGTTTGGCATCCACAAAGAAGCTAAAGTTTTTATCCAGGATGGAGATTCTGAAACGCAGGTCGTCTCCTTAATATATTCCGATATGTATGAAGAAAAAACTATCAAACAAATTAGAGAATCGCACGAAGCCTTAAAAGAAATAGAATCTAATAGGGAAACCATTACAGAATTGGGGGAGATTGCTTTAAAATCTGGAACAGGACCCGCAGCTTTTCAAATTGCCAGTCAAGCCGCTTGTCTTACTCATCTGACAGAAATTTTTCAATCCCCGCAGGAAGGTTTTGATGCCGCTATGGAGATTTTAAAATCAGGAAGCTGCTACGAAAATTTAATGCGATGGATTGAACGGTTAAAATCTTAATTACTTTGTTTCAACATTGGCTGTAAATATTGCCAAACCAGATCGGCGACAATTTTATAACCCGATGCAGTAGGGTGTAACCCATCGGGTCGGGTATGCTCCCTGACCCCGGCGACCCCTTCCAATAAAAATGGTAGATAGACCAATTTATACCTCTTTGCCAACTCAGGATAAACTGACTCAAACTTGTCTACATAGTCTTTACCGTAGTTAGGCAAGGCTTTCATTCCCGCTAGCAATACCTGGGCATTATTTGCATGGGATATACGAATCATAGCTTCCAGGTTTGAACGCATTTCATCCACGGATAATCCTCTCAAGCCATCGTTCGCACCCAACGCAAGAATGACAACCTGCGGTTTGTGTTTCATCAACCAGTTAATACGACGAACTCCTCCAGCAGTTGTATCGCCACTTACACCCGCATTAACTATTTTGTAACCAAGATTTTCATTATCAATTTTTACCTGGATACGTGAGGGGAAGCTATATTCCTCATCCACACCAAATCCAGCGGTTAGACTATCCCCTAACGCAAGAACCACAAATTTCTCCTGTTTTGTATCGGTAATCAATTTTGTATCAGCAGTTAATTCTCCGCCTTCACCTAGAATTATGAGTAATCCTGCTAGAACATAGCCAGCAGTTTGATAACAGTTTAGTAAAATAGTTCGCATATTTTTGTAATACAATAGAATCTAATCATAAACTAATTCTTACTAATACATTGATCGAAATAATCAGACTAATAAAAACCCTGCACGGCGGGGGCCACAAGGTAGAAATTTTAAAATCACTTGATCTCACGATCCCAAGCGGTCAGTTCGTAGCAATCACGGGTCACTCCGGTAGTGGTAAAACCACATTGCTTAGCCTGATTGCAGGACTAGACACCCCCACCAGCGGTACCATTAAGATAGACGAGCAGGATATCACGAAACTGAATGAAGATGAACTGGCCCTGTTACGCGGAAAACGATTCGGTTTTATTTTTCAAAACTTTCATCTCATCCCAACTCTGACGGCCGTGGAAAATGTTGTTCTTTCCGCAGAACTCAATAACACACCCGGGGCGACAAAAAAATCCGAAGATCTTTTAGGCATGGTAGGGCTGGGGGATCGAATGCTGCATTATCCAGCCCAGTTATCAGGTGGCGAACAACAACGGCTTTCACTGGCTCGTGCCTTTATTAATGAACCCGATATCATTCTTGCCGATGAGCCTACCGGAAACCTCGACTCAAAAAACAGTGATCGCATTATCAAATTGATTCGGGAACTGCATCGGGTAAAACAGGCCACCATCGTACTTGTCACCCATGAAACTCAGGTCGCCAATCAAAGTCAGAGAATTCTGACATTGGAGGATGGGCAACTCATCGCAGACCGAAAAAATATAGAATAATGAAATCCAAACAACTCAATTATTCACAACTGATTTCGCTGGTTCTTGCCGAGTCTCGTGGTGCGTGGAAACGTATGACCTTCTTTATTCTTTGTATCGCTATTGGTGTTGGCGCAGTGATGACGGTCAAAAGTTTTTCAAATATGGTACAGGCAACCATCCAGGGGCAAGCGAAGGGATTGCTCGCTGCCGACATCGCTATCAAAGGTAGTTGGGAACAAGGCGAAGAAGATCTGGCTTATCAGAAAAAAATATTACCGAAAGGAACCGAGTTTTTATTCCTCAAGGAGCTGCATGGCATGGCGCAGTTTAAAAATCTAAGCTCCCCAGAAAATTCCGGGTCCCTTATCACCGAATTGAAAGCTATTCCATTATCAGGCCCGCAATATCCTTTTTATGGAGAATTTAAGACCGATCCCGACCAGCCTTTACAGGAATTGCTAAAAAGAAACGGAGCCGTTGTTGAATCTTCTTTTCTGATAAAGACAGGGTTAAATATTGGAAATGAATTTTCTTTAGGGAAAACCAAATTAAAAATTACGGGCATTGTGGTGTCTGAACCCGATCGCATTTCTCGTGCTTTCAGCATCGGTCCAAGATTATTTATTTCTAGAACTTCTCTGGATAAGACAGACCTGATTCAACCTGGAAGTCGGATCAAACATCGTACATTAATTAAAATTCCTGACAGCATAGAACTGGAAACAGCTTTAATGCTATTGGAGCGTGGCCTACCAGATAAAACCATCTCAATTAGAACCTATAAGGACATGCAATCTTCACTTTCTAGTTCCATTGAACGAATGGGGCAATATCTGGGGGCACTGGGGGTCATCGCACTTCTAATGGGTGGTATCGGGGTAGCTATGATTGTGCGTACTTTCATGGCACAGAAACTCGATACAGTTGCCATTATGAATTGTCTGGGTGCTTCCTCTCACACCTTGTTGAAAGTTTATCTATTACAAGCCATGTTGATGGGGTTGGCTGGAAGTTTACTGGGAGTCACGCTCGGGTTTTCACTTACCTATCTATTGCCTTCTAAAATGGAAGGATTGATAAGTTACCAACTTAAACCTACATTTTACTGGCTACCTGCTTTACAATCTTTGCTACTGGGTGTTGCCATTACACTTTTGTTTTGCTTATGGCCTTTGTTAAGAGCAGTTAAGACTAGGCCTCTACGATTATTTCGGCGTAACTTTGAAGAAGAGGAACTCACTTCTGGTAACCATAAAGATCGATGGTTTGCTGGACTAACCCTTAGCCTGGGTCTGGCAGCGATGATCTGCTGGCAGGCCGAATCTTTAAAACGGGGCTTGGTGTTTCTTTTGGTTTTGGGAATATCCATAGCTCTATTTTCAGTAGCCACAATTTTCCTGTTAAAAATACTTAAGGCGTTGCCCCAATCCGGTTCCATAGCACGACGATATGGAATGTCTAACCTTAAACGACCGAACAATCAAGCGGCATCAATTATTACTTGTCTGGGTATGGGTATCATGCTGATTCTGACCGTGAGGCTCGTACAAATGGACATGCTGGCTATGTTGAATAAAAATACGGAGATTAATCCCCCGAATTATTTTTTCATCGATATCCAAAGAGATCAAAAAGATACGTTCATGCAAGTGCTTGATCAAATTGCACCAGAATCTGAACGTAGCGTGACGCCTCTGGTTCGCTCACGTTTATATAGTATTGACGAAAAACTCGTTGCTAATTGGGAATATAAAGACAAGAAACGAGAAGAGTGGTTCATCAATCGTGAATTTGCTTTGACCTATATAAAGGGTCCTCCTCCAAAAGATAATGAAATTATCGAAGGGAAGTGGTGGAATGAGGAACAGGCAAAAAATGCTGAAGTTTCTTTAGAACAAGATGCCGCAAAAAGATTGGGTGCCAGAATTGGATCAAAACTGACGATAAATATTCAAGGCATTCCTGTCTCTGCAAAAGTTACCAGTATTCGAAGCGTGAACTGGAGAAATATGCGGACAAATTTTTATATGATTTTTTCACCGGGAGCACTTGCCGATGCACCTCTAACTTATGTAGCAACCGTACACGTTCCTGATGAAAAAGAATTGCAGTTGCAACATGCTGTTGTCAAAGCATTACCCAACATCACCGCACTAAGCACTCGTGATATCGTTAATACCTTAGAATCTACGGTTACAAAATTAACCACATTGGTGGATTTTATGTCAGGCTTCGCAATTACGGCTGGATTGTTCATTCTCTCCGGATCGATTGCTTCCACAAAATATAGGCGTTTGCGAGAATCAGCAGTGTTAAAAATTCTTGGCGCGAAAAGAAAAACGGTCGCCTCTATTCTTGCTTTTGAATACGCGACGTTGGGAGTTATCGCTGGTTTGGTGGGTATTCTTTTAGCACAGGGCCTTTCTTGGGCGGTCATGAAATACATGATCAAATCCGCCTGGCATTTACAACCTGGGATTCTCATTTGGGTATTTTGTTTTGGCGTTTTGCTCACCGTCGCCACAGGAATTTTAAGCAGTCTCGATGTCATCAACAATAAACCGATAAAAACAATTCGGGAAACAGAAGCATGAAACAAGTAATGCTGATTTTTGCAGTTTGCTTAGCCTATCTTTTTTTATTTACTGTGAATAAAATCGCTGCAAATCCACAAATTTTAATTCCTTCGGGGGAATTTAATATGGGTACTGAAAAAGGTACCCAAGCAGAACGGCCTCTCCATCCAGTTTGGGTTGATGCATTTTTTATGGACCGTTTTGAAGTTTCCAATAAAGACTATGAGAAACTCAATCCCAATTTCCAACGCAGTCAAGCTTCGCCTTGCGATGATTGTCCC
>CAJWOD010000096.1 GCA_913044145.1 uncultured Nitrospina sp.
CAACGACTTGGCTGTATTGTTGCAACCATTGAATATGACGATACTCAATGAATCCATTGGATATATAACCCAGACCCACACCAATCACGAAGACAATAACAAAAAGTTTTATGGCCAGAAAAACCGAAAACGTGCGTGCAATAATCATCGCGGAGTAGATGCTGAAAGTCCCCAGAGTGAACAACATTGTACTGACGAAAGCTGGTGCCAAACCCGACATCATCAATGTTTGTGCCAACATTAAATCGAAAGCTATTGGTAATGGCATGAACGTTCCCATGAAAGAGATCAAACTCAAGTTAGCTAAATTGATGGGTACACCAATTAACTTGTCGAAACTCCATGCATGGCTTGCTACGGCTCCTAAGACCCCGGCTAAGAGCATGAGGGGAGTGGTTCTAATAAAAATGTATTGAAGTCCTTTTAGATAATCAACAGTAACGCCTTGCAAGGCTTCTGGCCAGGACTCGCTGGAAATATCGTAAGACGTGTCGACCTCGCAAACAGAATTTTCTTGAGGGAGCCTTCTTTTGTCAGATATCAGGGGTACAATAAGAAGAATCAGCACGAAGGTTGCTAGCAGTTTTAACAAAGCCATATAAAAAGGGAAAATGGAAAAAAGCATGGTCAATACGATGATGTTTAATGTGGGCGAGCTGAACATAACTGCCAATGCCATTTCCATTTTGCTGCCGGCTTCATACATTCCTTTGGCTATTGGTGCTACGCAGTTGACGCAAACACCAAGTGGTGTGCCGACAAACATTCCCATAAAGCTGTTTCGAAAGCGTTTATCGGAGGGTTGTCTTGGGGTATATTTTAGTAGAGTGAAAAACCCTGCAGCAATTACCAGCCCAAATGCCATGCCGCGCCAATTCGTTTGGTACCAGTTCAAGGTGGTGGTTATTACGCGTGTAAGAAAGTCAGCATTTCGCGATACATGGAAATGGGCTTCGTTGGTGAGAGGATCTTCAAAAGCTTCAGTTCCAGAAAGGGCAGCCTTAGTATCCAAAGCGGGGTAACGGGAGACCAGCCAGAAACTGCAGGCAACGCAAACAAGAAAAATAATAAGGATTGTAAATCTTCGATTACCAGACATTGTATTTATTTTGGGAAAACGAAATG
This sequence comes from uncultured Nitrospina sp., assembly GCA_913044145.1. Lineage (GTDB taxonomy): Bacteria > Nitrospinota > Nitrospinia > Nitrospinales > VA-1 > UBA8687. The sequence continues at coordinate 1,126 of CAJWOD010000096.1, forward strand.
ACTATAACGTTTATATTTTTACCTTAAAATAGGCTAGAAGGGGAAACCAATTTTTGCTCCTTGTCTACAAGAACACCTATTGGTAGAATCCGTTCTGATTGAAAAACCTTTTTAACAGGTTTTCCAGTTATATTCTGGTTATAATAGCTTCGTTTGTTGCCCGCCAAAGAGCAAGAAAGAGGAGAGAAAACTTGTCAGAAGTCGAAACCCCTTCCAATTTTATTCAGAATAAAATTGATCAAGAATTAAAGTCCGCGAAGTTTACCGTTCATACGCGTTTTCCTCCAGAGCCTAATGGGCATCTGCATATTGGGCACGCGAAATCTATTTGTCTTAATTTTGGACTGGCGAATCAATTTTCAGGAATATGTAATTTGAGGTTTGATGACACCAACCCAAACAAAGAAGACATGAAATATGTCAAAGCCATTCAGGAAGATATTAAATGGCTTGGATTCGACTGGGGTAATCAGATTTTTTACGCCTCTGACTACTTCAATCAGCTATTTGAATTTGCAATTCAGTTGATCAACAAGGGCAAGGCTTATGTTGATGACTTGACCCCAGAACAAATAAGGGAATACCGTGGAACACTTTCAGAGCCAGGAGAAAATAGCCCTTATCGAGATCGAACCGTTGAAGAGAATTTAGTATTATTCCAAAAAATGAAGGCGGGGGAGTTTGCAGAAGGGAAAAAAGTTCTGCGCGCCAAAATTGATATGAGTTTGGGTAATTTGAATATGCGCGACCCCGTGCTTTATCGAATTTTGAAAGCAACACATCATAGAACAGGAAATAAGTGGTGCATTTACCCGATGTATGATTTTACTCATGGGCAATCGGATTCGATTGAAAAGATAACTCACTCCCTCTGCACTCTAGAATTTGAAGACCATCGGCCTCTATATAACTGGTTTCTGGATGAACTGGAGATTTACCATCCTCAGCAAATCGAATTTGCCCGCTTGAGTCTCAACTACACAATCCTAAGTAAAAGGAAACTCTTGCAACTCGTTGAAGAGGGTCATGTTGGTGATTGGGACGATCCGCGTATGCCTACCCTTTCGGGAATGCGTAGACGAGGCTACCCTCCAGAAGCAATACGAGAATTTTGTGAGCGCATTGGAATTTCAAAAAGTAATAGCACAGTTGATTTTGCTTTGCTGGAGCATTGCGTCCGGGAAAATCTCAACCAAACTGCTACCCGGGTAATGGCTGTTTTACGCCCATTAAAAGTTGTTTTGATGAATTATCCAGAAGGTCAAGTTGAAGAGATGGATGCTGTGAACAATCCTGAAGACCCAGATGCCGGAACCCGCAAGATGCCTTTTTCTCGGATTGTTTATATTGAGCAAGAAGATTTTATGGAGGACCCTCCTAAAAAATTTTTTCGGCTTGGTCCTGGTCGTGAAGTTCGCCTCAAACATGCGTATGTAATAAAATGTGAAGAGGTGATCAAAAATGAGTTGGGAGAGATCGTTGAATTACGCTGTACTTACGATCCAGAAACACGTAGTGGCTCGACTCAAGATGGACGTAAAGTGAAAGGTACCCTGCATTGGATCTCGGCGGATCATGCACATAAAGCCGAGGTGAGGTTGTATAGCCACCTCTTCAAACATGCAAATCCGGGGGATGAAAAGGAATGCCCTGATCTAAAAGCAACTTTGAATCCGGACTCTCTGGAAATAATTGAAGAGGCACTTTTGGAACCGTCATTGAAAAATGCAAAAGGCAGTTATCAATTTTTAAGGCTGGGTTATTTTTGTGTGGACAGTCAAAAATCTTCTTACGGTTCACAAGTATTTAACAGGATCGTAACCCTCCGAGATACCTGGGCAAAAATTATAAAGAAATGAGTCTGCCAATAAGAGAAGACCTTGATTTAGTGTTCCTTTTTGTTCCAATATCGTTGCTAAACTTTTATGTGCTACTTCTGAGATTACCTAGATAAAAAAACTAATTTCATACACACCTTTTATTACAGATCCCTTATTGTCCTGCATAGCCGTCTTAAAACGTTTTTATTAAGGAATTAAAGTCCATAAACTACCACGTTTTGGTCAATAGTTTATTGCTTTTCAAATCTTTATCGTTATTAGAATATTTGTTCTATGATTTTCGAGAAAAATTTATTTCTGAGATTTTTTAAGTGGTGATGAAGTATGGAGTTAAAATTAGTCATTTGTTTTGACAGGTTTTTGCAATTGTGTTAAAAATCCTCAAGTCTTATGTTGTAAATAAGGAGATACATGGAAGTTAGAGTGAGCCGCGATGTGTTCTTGAAGGCCGTCCAAAAAGTTCAGGGAATAGTCGAACCAAAAGGAGCAATGCCTATTCTCTCCCACCTACACCTTTCAGCAGTTGAAAAAGATAGTATTTTTATCCGTGCTACGGATTTAGAGATAGGAACATTGGGAAGCTACCCTGCCAACGTCACAGCTGAAGGTGCGGTGGTCTTAAATGCTCGGAAATTGTTTGATATTATTCGGGAGTTACCGAATGAAGAAATCTATATTAAAAAAGAAGAAAATAATTGGATCACATTGAAATGTGGGAAATCTAAGTTCCGTCTCCCTGGCTTACCGCCTCAGGATTATCCTCCAATGCCAGAATACAGTGATAAAGTTGTTATAGAATTTGATAGTAATATTCTAAAAGAAATGATCCGAAAAACTTTTTTCTCTGTATCACCTGACGAATCAAGGCAGGCATTGAATGGTTTGTTGTTGGAAACTGAAGGAAGTAACGCAACCCTTGTGGGTACAGACGGTCATAGATTAGCTTTGATTAGTCGCCCTGTTAATTCCCGCAATAATGACAAGAAAAAATTAAATTTTTTACTTCCCAAAAAAGCTTTATCTGAGCTTTTAAAGCTAATGGAAGATGGTAATGATAAGTTTGGATTCTCTTCTCATGAAAATCATCTAGCTTTTATCCATGGGAAACAGGTAATTGTTTCTAGAAAAGTTGATGGGAAGTTCCCCAACTATCGCCAGGTAATCCCCACTGACAATCCGTTAAAGGCCCAAGCTAATCGCGAAGATTTGACCAGCGCTTTAAAAAGAGTCGCACTTTTAGCTGATGAAAAATCAAAGATGGTTAGATTTGAGATGCAAAAAGGAACCCTCACTTTGACTTCAGACAATACTGATCTAGGTGCTGCAGTAGAAGAAGTGGCGATTGAATACGATGGCGATGAGGTATCGATTGGTTTGAATGCTAAATATGTTCTCGACATATTGAATGTTATGGACGTTGAAATAGTGACCCTCAACTTGAAAGATCAAAATCATTCCTGCCTGTTTACTTCAGATAGCGATGACCAATATAAAAGCATTGTAATGCCAATGCGTTTATAGATTTCCTTTTAAAGATCAAAAAATCTATCTAGTTTCTCATCGTTACGAGGACTCTTTCCGGTAACGCCTTCCCAAATTTCTTTTGTTTCCATACAAAGATAAATGTTCAGTTCCTTTGACTTTTCCTGCAAAAACCCTCGAATGGTTTCGTATGCATTATTTCTTAACGGGCGTAAGTAACGAAATTTTCCATCTTTGCCCGGTAAATGCTCTCCGGTGAATAATAGGGTCTCGGGGTGCCGTGACTTAATAATGGGTTTTAGCGATGATTGATAACGAAAACTTCCCAAACTTACCCATTCTATTTTTGAGGCAGAAATAAAATCAAATAGCGTTTCTATCAACTCCCTATATAATTTTTCCCAACCAGGGCTGAGTATTATTGGATCAAGATGAAAACCGACTCGGTAACCTTTTTTTACACAGAGGCTAGCGGCATATAGACGATTCTCCAAACTTGGTGTTCCCTTTTCTTCGAGATCTATGACCTGTTGCGGATTTATCGACCAAGAGACGATGACATTAGTCGGATCCGGTTGGTCTAGTAAATTTTCAATCCGATCCGATTTAGTTTTTAATTCCAATAATGCATTTTCCTGCCTATTGAAAAATGGAATCAGTAGTTGTGAATAGGGTATAAGCGCATCAAGCGCGAGGCTGTCAGTAATCTCCCCGGTTCCCACGCGAAAGGTACGGTCAGGGAATTGCGTAAAAACATTCTCGAGTTCTAGAAAAAGATCTTCTACATTTACATAAGCCACTTGCAAAGGATTATTATTTAAAAAATCCTGTAGAAAACAATAGGAGCAATCGTAAATACAGTTTTTTGATAAGTTGACGATATAATAATTACAACACACCATACCCGGACTTGCACCTGGGCATTTCTTTAAAAAAGATCCATTGAAGCGAGATAGAACTAGATTTTTTTTGCCCTCTCCAAAAACATCAGATCGGGAAACTTTGAATTCTTTTTCCAGTTGTCCTATATCTTTAATTTCATAAACCGGTACATGGCTAAGCCTAGATAATATTTCTTCGGTAAATGAGTAGGCTTTGGAATTGTGTTCTACAAAGACAGCGTCCGGTTGATAAACAGCTGTTAAAGCATCATAACCTATTGTTTTATTATGCATTGTTTTATATAATGGGCGCGTTTAGGTGCTTCGAATGGTTGAACCACTCACTTTACCACTTTAAAGAAGGAAATAAAATGGACTTTCCAAGCTCGCTCCATAATCAGCAAATAGAAATCAAGTCGAAATTTTC
>CAJWOD010000097.1 GCA_913044145.1 uncultured Nitrospina sp.
CCGGCAGGATATCGGTTCGGTGATTACTGGCGCATGGGGTTGCCACTGGAAATTTTGATTACAGTCTTTTCCGTTCCTATGATCCTCTTTGTCTGGCCCTTCTGATTAAGCCGTTAGTTCAACTTAATACAGCCGTGTCTTAAGAATTGATTTTGATTCACAACCCTAACTAGTTGCGGTACTATCGTTTTATGTATATCAAATCCTCACCAATAATTTACACCCAAAGAAAGGAAAAAATAATGAAGAAATTAATTTGTTTGCTGATTTTAATATCTCTTGTTTTAACTGTGGGTTGTGGTGATAAAGATAAAAAGGATTCCAAGATGTCTGATGCAAAGGAAAGCGCGGTGGCTCTTGCTGAAGGCCCTTTGGCTTTTCCTGAAGGTTCCAATGCAGAAGCCAATGGGCATAATGAGGAGGGTATTTCGCATTACAAGGAAGGACATTATGACGTTGCTCTCAAACATTTTCGAGCAGCATCAGCGATTGACGCTTCTCTGGGAGAGATTCATTTCAACGAGGCTATTTCATTAGACAAGTTGGGAGATCATGGAGCAGCAACAAAACATTTTAAGGTGGCACAAGAAAAGGCAAATGGAAATAAATTAATTTTAGAGTCAAATATTTTATTAAGTCACGTTCAATAAGCTCTTGCTAAAAATGCCTGAATGTTTAGGATAGATAAAATTTAAATCAAGGGGCTGCCAGATCTGGTAGCTCCTTTTTTTTTAAATTAACTCTAGAAATAAAGCCGGAGAAATTTTTCTGTTACTAGCCGCAAGGGCAAAATATGAATACTTTTATTCTATAATAATCCCAACTATTAGTTTGAGTTCTATTCGATTTCTCTAAAAATTATGAATAGCTTGTTTGCTTCTTTTGCCAGTTTTATGTGGGGCCCATGGCTTCTTGTGCTTTTGTTGGGTACAGGTTTCTGGTTAACTATCCGACTTCGCGGTATCCAACTACGCTCTCTCTTCTATGCTCTACGATTGGTTTTTTCTAAGGAGCTTAAAGGGGAGGGTGATATCTCTCACTTTGGCTCTTTGATGGCGGCTCTTGCTTCAACGGTTGGTATTGGCAATTTAGCTGGTGTTAGTACGGCAGTTGCTTTGGGTGGTCCCGGTGCAATTTTTTGGATGTGGGTTACAGGTCTGGTAGGAATGGCAACTAAGTACAGTGAGGGTTTTCTGGCTGTGAAATTTCGCCGGATAAATGATAAAGGAGAAATATCAGGTGGGCCGATGTACTATCTGGAGGAAGGCCTTAAAAAAAAATGGTTGGGAATTTGTTTTGCAGCCTTTGGAGCTTGTGCAGCATTTGGAATAGGAAATATGGTACAGGCCAATACAACGGCGATAGCGGTCAGCGAAACCACAGGTTTTAGTAGTTTTTCCGTAGGATTGTTTCTCGCAATTTTGACAGGGTTGGTGGTGATTGGGGGAATCAAACGCATTGCTGACGTAGCCTCTTATCTCGTGCCGTTCATGGTCGCGCTTTATTTTGCTGGTGCTTTGATCGTTATCTTAAATCATATAGACCAACTCGGTTCTGGGTTAAAACTGGTGTTTGAGCATGCGTTTACAGGGACTGCTGCCACGGGAGGTTTTGCCGGGGCTACATTGGCAAATTGTATTCGGTATGGTGTGGCACGCGGACTTTTTTCTAATGAGTCGGGTATGGGCAGTGCCCCCATTGTTGCGGCTGCTGCAAGAACCAATCATCCCGGTAAGCAGGCATTAGTATCTATGACAGGAACTTTTCTTGATACCTTGATTGTATGCTCTATCACTGCAATAGCGATCAGCTCAACGGGAGTATGGACTTCGGGTGAAACCGGTGTTGCTTTGACTATTCAGGCATTTTCTGCCGGGCTTCCCGGGTACTGGGGTAAAATGCTGGTCACTCTGGGTACCATTATGTTTGCTTTTTCTACTATCCTGGGTTGGGAGTATTATGGTGAGAAATGTTTTGAATATCTTTTTGGAGAAAAATATATTTCCTTTTACCGTTACTCTTGGGTTCTTTTTGTTTTTATTGGGGCACAAGTCAAACTGGATTTGGTTTGGAATTTCTCAGATGCGATGAATGCTTTGATGGCGATCCCAAATCTAATTGGACTGATTTGTTTGAGTGGTTTTCTGGTGGCAGAAACCCAATTGTTTGAAGAAGGTATTCGTAACGGCTCTATAAATAAATTTGATTGAAGATAGATTTTTGTTTTTTAGTTTAAAGTAAAGCAAAATTAGTTTTATGAACATACAAGGAAGAGGTTTATGATTAACAATTGGTCGCTTCCAGAAAACGATCCTTGGTCTACTCCTTTTGCAGAATCCTTATTGCATCATCTTGAGATCCGAAAAGGGGACCATATTTTAGACATTGCTGCTGGCGGGGGCATTCCTGCTTTTTATTTGGCAGATCAGGTAGGGCCTGAAGGGTCGGTTCTAGCTATTGATATTCACCAAGGCCAAGTCTTAAGGTCTAGATCAATACAAGGGACGCAATTACCTTGGTTGCGATTTGAAGTGGGCGATATGCGCTTTTTGCCTGAGGATCTGCCAAAATTTGATCGTATTACGGGTAATTTGTCTTTCATGTTTTTTCGTCCAAATCGTTTTGAGGTGCTGCAAAGTTTAGTCAGATTTATGAAGCCAGGGGGACAAATTGTTTTAACATTTCCATCGCTGGGAACTTTTGATTCTTTATGGACTTATGTGGATAAAAAGATGGCGGATCGAGGGTTGAAAGATGAAAGAAACGCGCTTGATGAATATATTAATGAAAGACCCTCTGCATTTCATGCTGAACAATGGTTACAAGAACTAGGGATGGAAAAGGTGAAGGTAAGCGAACACCCTCTTGAAATTCTAACGGGACCGGGTAGAGAATTTCTTAACCACCCACTTTTGCGCGGGGGTTTTCTGGATGATATTTATGAATGTTTCAAGGATCAAGCTTTGGCAAATGATTTTATGAATACCATTTCTGAAAATATTTCCAACTTCACTCCCCTATATGCCATTCGTTGCGCCATGTGCGGGTGGTTACCCGAAACCCCGGGAGATGTGCCTTGTTAAAGAATTATGGTGTTACGCGGCTATGAATGAGAAGGAAAGAATAGAGTTGAAGCAAAAGATCATCGAAGAGATAAGAGCACAGAAACATTTGATCGAAAGCTTTATAGAAACTTCGAAACCAGTTGCACCTGACAATGCTATTGGTCGTCTCACACGCATGGAAGCTATTAGCAGCCAGGGGATCAGCGAAGCTTCCTTGAATTCTTCAAGAGCTAAATTAGTAAAGCTTGAAAAAGCATTGGAGAAAATTAACCTTCCGGAATTTGGGATATGTGCCCGTTGCTCTAGATCTATTGCACAGGGTAGAATTATATTGATGCCGGAAAGCACGTTATGTGTGAGTTGCGCAGAAAATCGATAAAAAAATCTAATTTTTTTCTTTCAGAATAGCAAAAAAAGATTTCGCGTTAAGTGCCTATAGTTTTTTACATCAGCAGGGTTTTAATTTGAAGATTTTAATTCGCGAAGATGCTAAACAGGAATTCTCCATTGCTCATGCGAGGGAACTGGTTAGAGATTTATACCGACCCAACCCTTGGATATACTGGAGCGATTTTTTAGGAAGTGCTTTATTGGGCTGGGGGGCGTTTGCAAGAACCTTGATGGTTCCTACATTTTCCTTTCGACAAGGGTTTTGTTTTTTACTTGCCGTTTTAGCTATTTATCGAGCCGCTTTATTCATACACGAAATTGCTCATTTTAAGAATGGGACATTTTTGATTTTTAAAAAAGTTTGGAATCTCATATGCGGTTTTCCGCTATTGATTCCAACATTTTTGTATCAAAGCGTGCACTTTGATCATCATAAACAGAATTTTTATGGAACAGTCAAAGATGGAGAATATTTTCCCTTTGCCTCTAGAGGAAGAGGACTGATTCTCCTATACATTGGTTTTTCACTATTTATTCCACTTATTTTTTTCTTCCGTTTTGTTGTGTTAACACCTTTATCTTATTTTAATACTGGGCTTAGAAAATTTTTGATTCAAAAAATGTCTTCCCTAAATATTGATTTGAGTTACCAGCGTCCACAGTCTTCATTAAATCGAAATGAAGGATGGAAATTACAGGAGGTTTTAACAGGTATTTATGGTATGAGCTTTATTATTCTGATTTTACTAAAAATTATGCCTGCAAAGGCTTTTTTCATGTGGTACTGTTTAGTAGCCTCTGTGTTTATGGTCAATTCGATTCGTACTCTGGTAGCCCATCATTATGAAAATGCAGAGGGAAGTGAACTTAGTTTTACCGATCAAATGTTAGATTCAATCAATAACCTCGGAAACCGATGGACTACGCCGTTATGGGCTCCCGTAGGACTTAGATTTCATGCGACGCACCATCTGTTCCCCGACCTCCCTTATCATGCACTAGGAGAGGCACATAGCCGTATTTTAGAAAATCAGGGAAAAGATTCTTTATATAGCCAAACGGTTCAATACGGATTGTGGCGTTCTCTTATTAAGTTGTGGATGCACGCTGGTAAACGGAATTAGGTTATAAATTTAAAATAAAGGTCCTCTCAATATGACAAAACCTTTTTCGCTCATCAATGAATTAGAAAATCAAGATACGGATCCAGCGCATTTAAAAAGGAACAAGATTATTTCCTTATTAAAGAAGAAATTTGATTTTGAAAATTCACATCTTAAGTCTTCTAACGGAAAAGAAAAAGGAATTCTGGCTAAATGTTTTGGTTACCTTGCGCCTGATCAAGCCAAAGAACTGGGAATTTATCCGTATTTCAAGGAAATTGAAGAGATAGATGGCTGCAGGGTGGTCATTGATGGAAAAGAAGCGATATCAGTTTCCACCAATAATTATCTAGGATTGGCACAAGAACCCCGTGTCATTGAAGCCGCAAGATTAGCTCTTGAGAAATTTGGAATAGGTTGTACTGGTAGCCGATTTTTAAATGGGACTTTTAATCTCCACAAAAACCTGGAACGTGAGATTTCTTCTTTTTTAAATCGTGAAGACACCATTGTTATGTCTACAGGGTTTCAGGCTAATCAGGGAGCAATTTCATGTTTGCTAGGAAGAAAAGACATAGCATTTTCCGATCGCGAAAATCATGCAAGTATTTATGAGGGATGCGCGATTGCTCCTGGAAAAACCATTCGTTATCAGCATAACGACATGGATCATTTGGAATATTGTTTAAAAAAGCATTCTGATGTCGAGGGTAAAATAATTTTAACGGATACTGTTTTCAGTATGAGTGGTGACATTGCAAACCTTCCTGTCATTGTTAAGCTGGCTAAGGATCATGGTGCGACTGTAATGATTGATGAGGCGCATGGTCTGGGAATAATAGGAGAACAGGGTAGGGGCGTCGCCAGCTATTATAATTTGGAAGATGAAATCGATTTATATATGGGAACTTTTTCAAAAAGTTTGGGTTCCATTGGTGGTTTTATTTCCTCCAAATCAAAAATTACAGAATATATACGACACAAGGCTTCAGCATTTATTTTTACTGCTGCTTTACCTCCTGCCTCCGTCGCTGGTGTCACGGAAGGTTTGAATATTATGATTAGCGAGCCGGAGAGAATTAATCGCTTGCGTGAAAATACAGCATTTATTAAAAGAGGATTTTTTGATATGGGATTTCAGGTTAACAATAATTCCATCCCAATTGTTCC
>CAJWOD010000098.1 GCA_913044145.1 uncultured Nitrospina sp.
CCAGTACATTTTTCTCAGAAATCTCCAATCCAGGTCCAGCGCAGGACAGGAGGAAAAGAAAGCATACAAGAACTATTTTTATTTCTTTTTGACTAAACATGATAATTCTCTCTGAGTTTATTCAAACATTAGTCATATTAATATTTACCAGTTGTAACTTAAGCTCCGCGATAAAAACTAAGTTATCTCACGTGTCATATTTAAAATGCTCACAAAAATTTCCATTGGAAATCAATCGAATATGTTCTGCCTGGAAATGTATGCGGTCCTGTATAAGCAAGCTGGTCCGTCAAATTGTTTACACCAAATGACGCATTCAATTTTCTCGTCCGGTACGTTGTTTTAAGATCCAAGAAAAAATACTCGTCCTGCGCATTATCTCCTCGAAGGGTATCGCTATTATCAATTTGACCAAATGCCTTATCTTGATAACGCCCCGCCAACATCGCATCCCATTGATTAGAGATATGATACAAAGATTGAAACTTGGCTCTCCATTCAGGCACGCGAGGCAATTGGTTACCCTCAGTTGAGGAGTTTGAATCATGCCTTAGGATTTCAGAGTTGGTATAGGAAACGTTAAAAGACAAATCATGATTGGAAATTAAAAAGTCCCTTCGTTGTGTAATAAACTCAGCACCAAACGTCCTGACCTTATTAATATTAACGTAGGTACTCGTTATAGTTCCATTGGTGTCATCCTGATCTGAGAAAATGGTGTCTTTAATTTCATCAAAAAATAGATTTAACCGGGTTGTTTCATTGGATTTGTAGTTTCCAATCATAATGGTGGCGTGATTGCCGACTTCAGGCTTTAAACCGGGACTGGATATACTATTGTTCTGCAGGTCATCAACATTTTCGAATAACTCCTCGGGTAATGGAAACCGAGTTGAACGCGCTAGAGAAAAACGAAAATCCCATTCATTACTGGGTTTGAACCCTAAGGATAGTTTTGGAGAAAATGCATATTCCATTCTGGAAAGATGGTGACCGGTTTCAGTTGCTGATTCGTGTTTAAAACCCCTGAAAGAGCGCCAGAGCTCAGTACGCAATCCAGTTTGTAGATCCCATTTCGGGTTTAACTGGAAACCAAGGTTTCCGTGGAAACCGTGAGTGTCTGTCTCACCCCCGCTGGAATTATTTAATGATCCTGCTCCTCTTTCCGAGAGCTCCCAGTCTGGAAGACTTCTAATGTTCTCAACTTTCATCCGAGCATGATCGTAGTGGTAACCACCCTCGAAGGAAAGATTCGATGAACTCCCTATTGATTCTTTATCGAACCTTATCTCGACCATCTGCCAACCGGTATTAGAAAATTCTGTCAACTGACCACTACCATCATATGCATTGGATTCCGGGTTTTCATCAGAATCTCTGGCAATGTCCTGTAAAACAAAATAAGTACTTAGGGCCACATCATAATTCCAGCCATTAGCTAACGTTCCCTTAGCACCCAATCCAATAAGCAAATCCTGTTTATCCTGTTTGGATACATCAAATTGATTTTCGCTTACATTAAATTTCGTTCCATTTAAACTTAGATTTCCAGTCCAAAGTTTGTTACCACTCGAATCTTGAATATAATTATTCACATTTAACTGATTCCTATGACGATCAAGAAAACCAATCATTCCTCTTAACTTAAACTGAGAAGAAAAATCGTAGTTCATCTTCATCTTAAATAAATCATTGATACTGTTTTCTTCACCATCATCAGAATAAACTATAACGTCCCGCACCCTAGCATCCATAAATCTTACGGGGCCCGTTACGGTTGTACCTCCGCTCCCTCCTATACTAGTATCTGTCTGTATATTTGTGGGTTGAGTCTGCGTTTCCAAGCGGTTATAGAACATATAATAGGAAAGTTTTCCTATTTTATTTCCATGAGCAAAAAAGGTTTTGTAACCCGGCGCGTTACCTTTACTTTGTTGCAACTCCCAATCCTGAACCCAACCCGTGGTTTGCAAAGCCCACTCTTCCTTTTGGGGTTCCCTGCTGAATATGTCGATCACTCCACCCATAGCGTTTCCGCTGTATTTTGGTGAGAAAGGACCATAGGTGATATTTACATGGTCCGTTTCATCGGGTGCCACAAAATTCCACTGGGGAGCCCCATTCCATCGGGTACGAAGTAGGCTGTGAAGCGGAAATCCGTCTACGAATACCATCTGTCGCGCCGTCTGGAAGTTTCCATTACCTCGCATCGAAATAACACCATTAGGATCACCAATATATCGCCTTCTAACCTCAACATTGGGAGCATAACGGACTGTATCCTCTATAGTCATGGAGTTAATCGTATCTATTTCCGTACGATCCACCTTAAATTTTGATGTGGGTACTGGCATGACATCGGCAAACGTATCCCGAAGTTCAGCTTTTGGAGCTAAAATAATGAGCTCCTCTAATTTTTGAGTTTTATTTTTTTCATCTGCCTGAACGAAACAAGCAGAAAAAACAAAGAAAATAAGGGATAAAACTAAAAAAGTATTTCGTATTACAAAAACCATTGAGCTTCCCTCTATATAAAATATGTAAAATTAAAAATACATGTAAGGAAATAATGTAATTTTAACTTCCGCCTAACCCCACATGCAGAAAGAATTTAAATACAATACAAACAGCTTACTCCAGCCCCATTTTGGAGATCTGGCCTAAACTAAATTAAAAAATTGGATAAAATAAAAATGAGGGTTATATGAACCTTGGGGGCGGATCGAGCAAATCAATGAACTGCTCGTATGAAAGAAAAGCGATAAAAGAAATTTGTTTATCTTGTAAAGCATAAACAAGCGGATTTAAAGATGCATTCACATAATCACTGCTAAAGGATGATGTTTTAGGAATGGCTCTAGAGGTTTTACCACCACAATCGATATTAATCCGGGTAGTCTTATACCTATTGGCTTTTGAATGAGGACATTTCCCTTTTTGATGATGCCCCGCCTTCATTAAGAGACAATGCGGCGATGTAAGGTTTTTGTGGCTATCAAATGGAGAAACAATTGAGCCTAAATGCTGTTCATGATGTCCTTGATCATGATTTTTTGCCAGTACTTCAGAAGCACCAAAAATGATAAAGGAAATAGACCAAGCTAATAGGACTTTTTTTAATAACATCGGCAAGATACTCAAATGATATGGCTACCAACTATATATAGCATAACAAATAATCAAGCGTTTTCAAAGAGATAGGCAAGAATTTTTGATATAAAAATCTATCACCATCTATAAAAATAATAGTTTACATTATTAATCTATACTTAAATATATGTTTTTAAAGTATTTTTAAATAAATAAATGCATTAGAATATGTTTAATTATTTGTGTTTTCTTTACCTTTTGTTACTCTTGCAATCGTTATGCAGACACCTGATCGAAATAGGCTTTTAAGAGAACTCAAAAACCATTTATTGTTTTTAAAGGATGCCGGTTACTCAGAGATACCCTGCGAATCTGATTTATTAGCTGACTCGGTTTCTCCTTCCAATCCCTCTTCCACAAAAGTTATGACAGACGATAAAAAAGCAAATTCATTGATAGAAGTTCGGGAAGAGCTAGGGGACTGTACCCGTTGCAAACTTTCTCAGGGGAGGAAAAATATTGTTTTTGGGTCGGGGAACCCGAAAGCCGATCTGGTCTTTGTTGGGGAGGGGCCAGGAGCCGATGAGGATGAGCAAGGCCTTCCTTTTGTAGGACGTGCCGGTAAAAAGTTGACTGAAATTATAGAAAAAGGCATGCATCTCGATCGCGAAAAAGATACTTATATTTGTAATATCGTCAAATGTCGCCCACCCGGAAATCGTGATCCAGAAAAAGAAGAAATTGTCGCCTGCAATCCTTTTCTTATACAGCAACTAAAAGCAATTCAACCTAAAGTAGTCGTTGCCCTAGGAAAACCTGCTGCCTCAACCCTGCTGGGAAGAAACGTGCCAATCACTAAAGAGCGAGGCACCTGGCATGATTATGAAGGATTTAAATTGATGCTGACCCTACATCCGGCATATCTTTTACGAGCTTACACAATTGAAAACCGAAAAGCTGTCCATAGCGACATGAAAAAAGTATTGAAGGAATTAGGTCGATAAGTTTTATGCCAGAAAAAGCTGCCCTGGCGAAAAATAATATGGAGGATTTAAACAATAATGAAATACTGGATTTTTTGGCTTTAAAGAAAAATGTCCGGCTCTAAAGCATCTTTTTTAGATAAGGCACTAATTGACTGGCACTAACCCCTGGGGCCCTTGCATTTAAAATTCCTTCTTTATCTACTACTAAGACCGTTGGCATATCTCTTTGCGAATAACTCTGGTAAAAAGATTTCACTGGATCCATCAAATAGGGGAAACGAACTTTTTCGGGGAACTTGGAAAGATAATCTAAAATTGCTTCCTTAGAATCGCCATTTGTATTTATCCCTATAATAGCCACTTGATTTTCATCAAACTGATTCCGGACCTTATTAAATTCAATCGCTTGATTCATGCAAGGCACGCAAATATGGAACATTCCAATAAGAACTACTTTTCCCTTCATATCCGATAGCGATATCTGTTTCCCATCAAGAGTTTTTAAGGAAAAATCAGGAGCCTTATCTCCAGGCCCTGGAACACCCGCATAAACTATTTCAGCTATTAGACAAATAAAAATAACCAGTACAAGTATTTTCCGCATAACAATTTCTGATAAAGAGAATATTCTTTGTTTTAAAATGGTATTTACCTAATAAACTCATTCTAAACCATGGGTTAAATTATATAAAGGAATTTCATTTTAAAATCCATTACCAGGCTATAAATTTTTCGGATAAAAAAACCTAAAATGGAAGCTAAACTCATCCTTGACTTAGTCCTTAAATTATAATAAATAAAGGTACAACCCTTTTAATCCAATGGGTTTTATACGGAATTTCGAAAAGGGTTCCAGCGAGTTAATCCTGAGTTTTCCACTAAAACCTTTTACGAATAATATCGCATAAACTTATAGATAATAATGGCTTGATTAATACCATAGTCATTACACGAGATAGTTATTCATAACAAATAGGTTTAAAAGAGTAACTTTGAAGTTTTTAACGCTTGGTTATTCAAACTCTATATCCCACAGTTTGTATTGGTTTTTGAGGCTTAAAACATGAAAAAAATTTTATCAATTGTCACATTAATAATTTCTATTTCTTGCTTGGTATCTACTTCAGGGTGGGCTTACCAAGAAATGGAGGTCACTAATGGGGGAACGATCCAAGGCAAGGCCACATTAGTTGGGAAAATGCCTTATCCGAGAATTTACCATCTTGTCCTTTTTCCAAATATTGATATGTGTGCGGAGGTTGATACCGATGATGAGATGAACAGAGTTCTTGAGGATTTCAAAGTTTCTCCCGATGGTGGATTGAAAGATGTGGTGGTTACGCTAGAACATGTAGATGCAGGCAAACCATTTAATAAAGAGCCTATCAATATAACTGCAGAGAACTGTAAGTTTTTCCCCGATGTCAACGTGATCCGCCAGGGTGAGAGCTTTAAAGTTGATAATATTGATGCTGTCATGCATAACAGTCAGGTATACCAAAAAGAAAGAGGTAAAATTCTTCTAAACATCCCCATTCCAGCCGAAGAAGTTACCGACGGTAAGATTACGTTCAAGAAAAAATATAAAATCATGCAAATGATCTGTGGCATGCATGAGTTCATGCAAACCTGGGGATACCG
>CAJWOD010000099.1 GCA_913044145.1 uncultured Nitrospina sp.
GAGTCAAATAAAGCTCCAAATTCCTGCCGGTCAGGCAACGCCATCTCCGCCTGTCGGGCCTGCGCTCGGACAGCATGGTGTGGCAATAATGGATTTTTGTAAAGCGTTTAATGCAAAAACTCAAGGGCAGGAGGGAAGTATTATACCTGTAATTATTGATGTATATAAGGATAGAAGCTTTTCTTTTATTACAAAGTCACCACCCGCATCCGCTCTGCTAAAGCAGGCAGCGGGTATTGCTAAGGGCTCCTCTAACCCTAGCAAGGAATCTGTGGGCAAAGTGACTCTAGAGCAGGTAAGGGATATTGCAAAAGTTAAAATGGAAGACTTGAATGCCGAGGATTTGGATATGGCCGTTAACATCATTAAGGGTTCGGCAAAAAGCATGGGATTGAAAGTCGAAGGTTAACCGGAAAAAAAATTATGGCTAAACATGGGAAAAAATATCGGGCTGCGGCGCAAAAAGTTGACCCTGATAAAAAATATGAGTTGAAGGAGGCCATTGGCCTTGCTAAGGACTCTAATTCTGAAAAATTTGATGAGTCGCTTGATGTGGCGGTCAGATTGAGCTTGGATCCAAGGAAAGCAGACCAGAACATTCGCGGAAGTGTGGTTTTACCCAAGGGCACCGGTAAAAAATTTCGTGTTCTTGTGTTCGCTAAAGGCGATAAGGAAACAGAAGCGAAAGCTGCAGGCGCGGTAGAGGTCGGTGGCGACGATTTAGTTGCCAAGGTGCAGGGTGGTTGGATGGAATTTGATCGTGTTGTCGCGACTCCAGATATGATGGGTCAGGTAGGTAAGTTGGGAAAGGTCTTGGGCCCCAGAGGCTTGATGCCGAATCCGAAAACGGGAACGGTGACTTTCGATGTCAAGCAAGCTATTGAGCAAATCCAGGCAGGAAAAGTGGATTACCGTGTCGACAAATCAGGGATTGTTCATGCGTCCTTGGGGAAAGCTAGTTTCTCTGTTGAAGATCTTGCTGAAAACTACCAAACCCTTATTGATACATTGGTCAAGGTCAAGCCGGCATCAAGTAAGGGGCATTATGTGAAAGGTATATCGGTTTCAACCACTATGGGAGTTGGGGTTCGAGTGGCGTACACGGCCTAATTAAATTGATAAATCCCCTGTGCAGGGGTTTGTAAGTGAGAGGGGTGGCGAAAGTGCCGAATGCAGAAAAAATTAAAAAAGTTGAAGAGCTTAACGGGATTTTCCTGAAGGCCAAGTCAGCTGTTCTTGCGAATTATCAGGGGATCGAGGCGGCGGAATTGACTCAGTTGCGTAGTCATATGCGTGGCAGGGCGATAGACTTTCGGGTGGTTAAAAATACTTTAGCGAAGCAAGCTGCTAAAAACACTCCCTTCGAGTTATTGGATGGAGATTTCACCGGTCCCGTGTCTTTGGTTCTTAGTTTTGAAGATGCGGTGGCGCCAGCAAAGGCGTTGGCCGAATATGCAAAGTCTGGGGCCGCAAAAAACCCTAAGGTGATTTGTGGCGTGGTTGAGGGAAAAAAGGTTTCCTCTGAGGAAGTTAAAGCGTTGGCAGACCTGCCAACCAAAGAAGTTCTGATTTCGCAGTTATTATCTACCATGAATGGTCCCACTACAAACCTTGTCGGAGCTCTTAGCGGATTATTAAGAAAGTTGGTGGGTACTCTGGACGCAATAAAAGATAAGAAGGCAAAAGAATAGAACGGTTCCCGCTTATGGGGATCGCTGACAATAAATTATTGGATTAGAATTTTAGAAAAAACATTTTTTGAAAGGAGGGCGTAATGGCCGCCACCAAGGAGGATGTAGTTTCCTTTATCGATAGTATGACTGTTTTAGAAATGTCAGAGTTTGTAAAAGAATTGGAAGAAAAATATGGTGTGACTGCTGCGGCGCCTGCCGTTGCAATTGCCGCTCCTGTTGATGGAGGGGGTGCAGCAGCTGAAGAAAAAACCGAGTTCGATGTTGTTCTTACTGCTGCAGGTGATAAGAAGATCCAGGTTATTAAGGAAGTTCGGACCATTACCGGGTTGGGACTAAAGGATGCCAAAGATCTGGTAGAGTCAGCGCCTAAACCAATTAAGGAAGGTGTGAAAAAAGAGGAAGCAGAGGAAATTAAAAAGAAAGTCGAGGAGGCTGGCGGTACAGTGGAAGTTAAGTAGCGACTATCTGGTACAGCAGTTTTACGTTTGTTTTAGCAGATAAATTTATCGTTAATCTTTCTTCCAGAAGGCTGCCCTATGTCAAACAACCGTTCTCAAAGAGCGCTTGGTAATCTTAGACAGAGAAAAAATTTCGCCCGAATTCCGACCATCATTGGTATTCCCAATTTAATCGAAATTCAAAAAAGGTCATTCGAGCATTTCCTTCAATGGGATGTTGCTCCACATGAGCGCCAAAGAAAGGGTTTGGAGGATGTCTTTAGTGATGTCTTTCCTATCTCAGATGTAAATCTTAACGCCCGTATCGAATATGTCGGTTTTGAGATCGGTATATGGGAGTGCGCTTGCGGTGAGTTTAAAGAGTTGGGTGGACCGAATATCTTCTGCGACACTTGTAAGCAGGAGGTCGCCTATAAAGAGAAGCATAAGTTCAGCGAATGTCGCCAGAAGGGTCTCACCTATTCTGACCCTATTAAAATAATGGTTCGGCTCGTGCTTTTTGATCGTGAGACGGTGGATATAAATGCTCGCACGCTAAAAAACCTGGTTGGAAAAGTAATTATTGAAGAAGTCAAGAAACCAGGTACCTCAAAGAATCTAATTCCAGCTAAAACGGAAATCACCGAAGATATTTTAAAAACTCTACAAACTGAAAAAGTACCCCAGATAACTATTAATACAGTTCGTGAAGTAAAAGAGCAGAAGATTTTTCTAGGCGAAATGCCTGTAATGGGACCGACAGGTACCTTTATGATAAATGGAGTGGAGCGTGTAATTGTTAGTCAAATGCATCGCTCGCCAGGAGCTTTCTTTTCGCACGATAAGGGCAAGTCTCATGTCAGCGGAAAAATTCTTTACTCTGCTAGGATAATTCCGGATCGTGGTTCTTGGATCGATTTTGAATTCGATATCAAGGATTTGCTTTATGTTAAAATAGATCGTAGACGGAAGCTTCCAGCAACTATCCTTCTGCAGGCATTCGGGATGGATGTCAAAACCATTCTTGAAACCTACTACCCCATTTCAAAAGTAAGTATCACAACAAAAGACTTCCGCTTGTTTATGGCAAGTAAAAGCCTGCTCATCGGATTCAAGGTGAAGGAGGATGTGATAGATCCTAAAACCGATGATGTTGTTCTCAAGGCGGGTAAAAAGGTGACCGTAGGTGCGGCCAAAAAGTTAAGTCGATTGTCTAGGTCAACCAAGGTTGAAATCGACCCTGAAAGTTTAATCGGCAGGTATTTGTTTAAGGAAATTATTGATCCGGAGACAGGCGAAATTGAAGTTGACACTAATCAGGAGATCACAGAGGGCGTTCTTGAGGTAATTAAGAAAAATAAGCTCAGTGAAATTCAAATCTTACATATTGACGAAGAGATGTCGGATACAGTTATCCGCGATACTCTGGTGGTTGCAAAAACCCAAAGCCAAGAAGAGGCTATTAAGGAAATTTATAAAAGGTTGCGGCCCGGGGATCCTCCAACTCAAGAAATAGCGCGCTCTCTTTTTGCTAATCTGTTTTTTAATCCTAAGCGTTACAACCTGTCTGTTGTGGGTCGTATTAAGTTGAATCAGAAGTTTGGCTTGGATATTCCTTTGGAAAACCGGCTATTGACTTTAGAAGACTTGGTGGCGATTGTGAGGTTCATAGTCGATCTTAGAAACGGTATTGGCGATATAGATGATATTGATCACCTTGGAAACCGAAGGGTGCGTGCAGTAGGGGAGTCTCTGGAGAACCAGTTCCGCGTTGGAATAGTACGAATGGAACGGGCGATCATTGAAAGAATGTCCATTCAAGATTTGGATGTTTCCATGCCACATGATTTGATCAATTCCAAACCGGTGACTGCCGCGATTAAAGAATTTTTTGGTAGTAGTCAGTTGTCTCAGTTTATGGATCAAACCAATCCGCTTTCAGAAATTACACATAAGCGAAGATTGAGTGCATTAGGTCCCGGGGGGCTAACTCGCGAGCGAGCGGGATTTGAAGTGCGGGATGTACACCCAACCCATTATGGTCGCATTTGTCCCATTGAAACACCGGAAGGTCCAAATATTGGTCTGATTGCATCCCTTAGCACATATGCTCGGGTCAATGACTATGGGTTTATTGAGACTCCCTATCGAAAAGTGCGTAATTCTGTTGCTCAAAATGATGTTGAGTTTCATACGGCCTTGGTTGAAGATGATTTTGTTATCGCGCAAGCCAACGCGAAGATAGATGAGGGTAAAAATTTTTCTGACCCTATAGTTTCGGCACGTAAGGGAGGAGATTTTATTCTCTCTCCGCGAGAGAAAGTTGATTTTATGGATGTATCCCCAAAGCAGTTGATTAGTGTGGCCGCATCTTTGATTCCCTTTCTGGAAAATGATGACGCAAACCGGGCTTTGATGGGATCCAACATGCAACGGCAAGCTGTTCCATTGTTGCAATCAGAAGCGCCCTTGGTGGGTACTGGTATGGAGGCAATTGTTGCGCGCGATTCTGGTGCTGTGGTGGTTGCTGAAAATGATGGCGTGGTTATTAGTGCTGATGCAACTCGCATTGTTATCCGTACTGAAAAGAAACCGGCGGAAAAAGTGAAAACTCGTCGCAGCCAGTTAGATTCGAATGTGGATATTTATTCACTGAATAAGTATCAACGGTCTAATCAGAATACCTGCATCAACCAACGTCCCCGTGTTTCTTCTGGAGCGAAGGTTAAAAGGGGTGATGTGTTGGCAGATGGTCCTGCGACCGATCATGGTGAATTGGCGTTGGGTCGAAATGTTCTCGTCGCATTCATGCCTTGGGATGGTTACAACTTTGAAGATGCTATTATCGTAAGTGAAAAACTTGTTAAAGAAGACGTTTATACTTCTGTTCATATTGAGGAATTTGAAGTCGAAGCCCGAGATACCAAACAGGGTAAAGAAGAGATTACTCGAGATATTTCGAATGTGGGGGAGGAAGCCCTCAAGAACCTAGATGAAAGCGGTATTATTCGGGTTGGGGCAAACGTAAAGCCTAACGATATTCTAGTCGGCAAGATCACTCCAAAAGGTGAAACCCAGTTAAGTCCTGAAGAAAAACTTTTGAAAGCTATATTTGGGGAAAAAGCGGGGGACGTGAGGGACACATCGCTTCGAGTGCCTCCTGGGGTTCATGGAACGGTCATTGATGTGAAAGTATTCTCGAGAAAAGGAATTGATAAAGACTCGCGAACGCTTGCGATCGAAGATGAAGAAATCGCCTTAATTGAAAAGGACTATAAGGATGAGATAGATATTGT
>CAJWOD010000100.1 GCA_913044145.1 uncultured Nitrospina sp.
TCAATGAATTGTTCTTAATAAGGGTGTGTGGACTATTTTTTCTGGTTATAGGTCAGTTAGCCGCCAATAGCGTGCATGGCGCGGCTGGGGCGTTCGAAATCATCGAGATTGATCTTATGTCCTGGCTCTTTAACGAGAACAGCCTGTTTTAGAGTTTCGATAATAGTTTCATCAGTGGCACCTGATCGGATCAATTCTTTAAGATTAGTTTCTTTTGTTGAAAATAGGCAGGTTCTTAATTTGCCGTCTGCAGTCATTCGAATACGGTTGCAGTGGTCACAGAATGGATTACTCACCGCGGTAATAATTCCAATTTTTCCTTTACCATCGGCGAAATTGTATTCACTTGCAGGTCCAATTTCCAGCGAGTTGTCTATGGGGACGAGTTCATAATTTTCTTTGATTATATTTACGATTTCATGACCGAATAATACCTTGTCCCGTTCCCAGACCTTATCCGAGTCTAATGGCATAAATTCGATGAAACGTATTTCAAACCCATCGGAGCGACCCATTTCGATGAGGCTCATTATTTCGGTTTCCGAAAAATTACGTACTGCCACGGCATTAATTTTTATTGATTTAAAGCCCACCTTCCGAGCAGTGTCCAGCCCATCAAGGACAGATTGAAGGCAGTCACGGCGATTGACATCGCGAAATTTTTCGGGGTCGAGTGCATCAAGACTTACATTTAGCCTTTTTAAACCTGCATCTTTGAGACTTTGCGCCTGATCTTTTAAAAAGTATGCGTTAGTGGTCATAGCTATGTCGTCAATACCATCGACTTCATTTAGCATCTTAATAAGAACAGGCAAGTTTTTTCTCATTAATGGTTCGCCGCCCGTCAATCGAAGGCGATTGATCCCCATTCGGGAAACAATTTGAGCTACTCTTTGAATTTCCTCAAAGGACAATAGGTTGCTTCTATCCATGAATTCGACATTGTCCGCTGGCATGCAATAGGTGCATCGAAAATTACAGCGATCTGTAACTGAAATACGTAGATTAACGATGGTTCTACCCATTCCGTCAATAAGCTTTGGTCGCGATGTTTCAGGTGTCGTAGTCATTTTTAAACCTTTGGCCTGTTCTCCCCAAAACCGGGGGGCTTTAATTCGTTTAAGTATATCTAAATTATAGCTTTTTTATTCTGCGAATGTATAGAATTTGTTTTAATTATCAATTTTCCTAATTTAAATAAAAGCTCTAGAATATTGCTTTTTCTTGAAAATAGCCCATTATGGAGGAATAAATACTGTGAAAAATGGAAAATAAAGAACTTTCGTAAGACTAAAGCATCAAAAAATTGTAGCAGAGGTATAAATTGATATATAATTAGGGATAACTACAGCATCAGATTAATAGGGGTTTTGTGTTTTTCTAGAATACAATTAATTATTAAAATATAAGGGTTTAACCAGTGACTGTTGCCGAAGAAAAGTTTTCTGCCAAGTTTGAGGAAGTGGCTGCAAACATCAAACATAGGGGTGCGTATTATCAGGAGGATGCTGGAGAAAAAGGGATGGCCCTGATCGAAGCCAAGTTTAAGGATACAAAATTATACTGGCTTGCCGATGTTAAAGAAGATCGGATTTTTAGTGCACGTTTTTTTGCCTACGGAGGAAAGGTTTCGTTGGTCATTGGAGAAACTTTATGCTCCATGGTAGAAGGCCTGACTGTGGATGAAGCGTGTTCACTTTTAAAAAATGATGTTGAAGCAAAACTTCGTGACAACCCAGATGTAGCCTGTATGCCCGAATCAAAACAAAAAGCTTTAGATACGGTTGAGGAATTGCTGAAATTAGTAAAAGACCAATACATATCCGCCAAAGGGATTGCCCTTGCAAGTGCCTCCATCGATAAGGAAGATTTTAAATCTACAACCGAATTGAATTTGGTAGCTCAAGCATGGTTGGGGTTGACGTTGGAAGAACAGAAAGAACAGATTGAGTTGGTTTTGGATGAACATATTCGCCCCGCCCTTATGAACGACGGTGGTAATGTCCAACTATTAGATGTGACAGATGGTGAGAAGGTGCTTGTTCAATATCAAGGAGCCTGTGGTAGTTGCGGGTCTTCTCTTGGTGCAACTTTATCTTTTATGGAATCCACCTTACGTAAACATGTTTATAACGAAATTAATGTTGTGCCACAGGTATAACCTGGAGAAATATAATGAGCGATGAGCAAAACTCCGTCTCTGATTTATTAGAAGATAATCAATATAAGTACGGTTTTACGACTGATGTAGAGTCAGAAACTTTTGCCAAAGGTCTTAACGAAGAGGTTGTTCGTGCCATATCCAAAAAGAAAAATGAGCCCGAATTTATGCTTAATTTTCGTCTCAAGGCTTTTGAAAAATGGAAAACTATGAAAGAGCCTGCATGGCCGAATGTGCATTACCCGCCCATCGACTTTCAGGATATTTCCTACTATTCTGCTCCCAAAAAAAAGAAGCAGTTGGCAAGTCTAGATGAAGTCGATCCGGAAGTGATGCGAACCTTTGAAAAATTGGGTATCCCATTAGACGAACAAAAAAAATTAGCAAACGTTGCGGTGGATGCTGTTTTTGATAGTGTCAGTGTTGCTACAACCCATAAAAAGAAGCTTATGGAACAGGGAATCATTTTCTGTCCTATTTCAGAAGCTCTTCAAGATTACCCTGAACTGGTTGAAGAATATTTAGGTACAGTGGTTCCTGTGGGTGACAATTATTATGCAGCTCTAAACAGTGCCGTATTCACAGATGGATCCTTTGTTTATATTCCACCAGATACCATCAGCCCGATGGAAATCTCCACTTACTTTCGCATCAACACAGAAGAAACCGGGCAATTTGAACGTACACTCATAATCTGCGCTGAAAATAGTTATGTGTCTTATCTGGAAGGTTGTACTGCTCCGCAATTTGATACCAATCAATTGCACGCAGCAGTGGTAGAACTGGTGACCATGGACAATGCAGAAATTAAATACAGTACCGTACAAAATTGGTACGCCGGCGACAAAGAAACTGGGCAAGGTGGTATCTATAATTTTGTTACGAAACGTGGGAAGTGTGCTGGCGAAAATTCAAAAATTTCGTGGACTCAGGTTGAAACAGGGTCAGCAATCACATGGAAATATCCTAGTTGTATTTTGCAGGGAGACAATTCAAGCGGCGAGTTTTATTCTGTTGCTCTAACCAACGGACATATGCAGGCAGATACCGGAACTAAAATGATTCATATCGGTAAAAACACACGCTCTAGCATCATATCAAAAGGTATTTCGGCTGATCACTCCAGTAATAGTTACAGAGGTCAAGTAAAGGTTGGTAAAAATGCTACAAATGCAAGAAACTATAGCCAATGTGATAGCATGCTGGTAGGAGATAAATGTAGTGCTCATACCTTTCCTTATATTGAGACGGCAAATAACTCGGTGCAGGTTGAACATGAGGCGGCGACTTCAAAGATAAGTGAAGATCAATTGTTTTATTTTGAGTCGAGAGGGATATCCAGAGAAAATGCTATTGAAGCTGTCATTAGTGGATTCTGCAAAGATGTTTTTAAGCAGCTGCCGATGGAATTTGCTGTCGAGGCGCAGAAACTATTAACACTGAAACTCGAAGACAGTGTAGGCTAATCGGTTCTTAGGTTAGTAATGTGGTACCCGTTGGAAGGGGAGAGGTTATTTCAAAAGTTCCATGTTTGGCTTGCTTCATTGGTTTAGACCCGCAGCCTAAGGCGGTTTGCCGCCCCGCATAGCGGGTTTTTTTATTTGTTAATTTGAGGAATAGATTTAATGCTTGAAATTAAAGATTTACATGCAGGGGTTGAAGGAAATGAAATCGTAAAAGGAATTTCCCTTTCAATAAATAAAGGTGAAATACATGCCATCATGGGTCCGAATGGATCTGGGAAAAGCACCTTGGCTAAAATTCTCTCTGGCCATCCAGCTTACGAGACTACCGCTGGGAA
Source organism: uncultured Nitrospina sp. (assembly GCA_913044145.1). GTDB lineage: Bacteria > Nitrospinota > Nitrospinia > Nitrospinales > VA-1 > UBA8687. The sequence goes on from CAJWOD010000100.1 coordinate 3,963, forward strand.
TATAACGTTTGAGGGTCAAGATCTATTGGAAATGGATGCGGAGCAAAGGTCGATTGCCGGTATCTTTATGGGGTTTCAATATCCGGTTGAGGTTCCAGGGGTTAATAATGCCGAGTTTCTTCGAATGGCCCACAATGCCCGTCGTGTCAATGCTGGAGAAGAAGAGGTCGACCCGCTTGATTTCGATGAGCTTCTTTCAGAAAAAATGAAAATGCTTGGAATGGAGAAAAAGTATAAAGAGAGAAACCTCAATGATGGATTTTCTGGCGGAGAAAAAAAGAAAAATGAGATTCTTCAAATGGCTATCCTCGAACCCAAACTTTCTATTTTAGATGAGACAGATTCTGGGTTGGATATTGATGCGCTTCGCATCGTTGCTGAAGGCGTAAATAAACTTCGTAGTGAAAACAATGCGCTTATTCTAATCACTCATTACCAGCGGTTACTAGATTATATTAAACCCGATTTTGTCCATGTGCTTAGTAAAGGAAAGATCATCAAGTCGGGGGATAAGGCACTGGCTTTAGAACTTGAATCTCAGGGATACGACTGGGTGACTTCCTCAAATTAAGGCAAATATGTCCGATACGCTCGCAGAACCAACAGAAGAGATAGCTTTTCTTGATCTTCATAAAAAATTTATTGAAGCCAATAAGCCTAACTCTGCTTTGTTACCCGTTCATGAAGCGGCTTTAGGCCGGTTCGAGACGCTGGGTTTTCCCCATTCAAAGCATGAAATGTATACCTTTGTGAACACAAAGAATTTAGTCGCTACCCCATTTGTAATCTCAAATACCTCCACCAGCATTCCCGAAGAGGTTATTGCAAGTCATATTTTCTCAGGTTGTGAAAATAGTTGCCTGGTATTTGTAAACGGTGTTTACAGCCCGTCTCTTTCAAAATTACAGGCCATAGGGTCATCTGTAAAAATTTCATCAATGAGTGAAAAGGATGATTTAGATCAGGTTGTCTCTTCTCTTGAAAATGAAAATGATGTGTTTGCTTGTCTGGCAAATGCTTTTTGTGCAGACCCAATGGTTGTAGAGATTAGTGATAACGCTCAAATCACAGTTCCTATTCAGGTTCTGTTTATCTCTACTGGAGATACTTCTACACCAGTTATGCATTCTTCGCGTTTGATATGGAAAGTTGGGAAATTAGCCGAATTAAAAGTTATTGAGAAATATGTCGGAGTTCAGGCAGGTTATTTTAATAATGTAGTTCAGGATTGGATGATTTTGGAAGGCGCAGGAGTTGTTTTAACTCAGGTGCAATCGGATCCTTTTGATGCATGGAATTTTTCCAAAACTCG
>CAJWOD010000101.1 GCA_913044145.1 uncultured Nitrospina sp.
TCCTTGATTACCCTCGCCCATAATGTTTTCCAGAAAGTGCCCTTAAATACATATAAATACACCTTTTTTAGAGGCTCACTAGAAATTCGATCATAACAGAATCACAAAATCGAAACAACCAGACCTTATCCGATGGGGATAAGTAGAACGTTTAGAGAAAATGCTGACTGTCAAACTCTTGCGCGCGGTTAATAAATTCCTTACTCATATTACCTAGATAAGTTTTCACAGAGAAAAAGGAATTGACCTATCTCCACAAGCCATTGGCGTGTTGTGGTATATTTCTAATTTTGAACACTTTGAAAAGACTGAAACCTTGATAGAAATCACACCTGCAGAGAAAGTAAGCGGCTTTATAAAAGTACCTGGCTCTAAGAGCTATACCAACCGTGCTTTATTGATTGCAGCTTTAGCAAACGGCGTCAGTCGGCTGGAAAAACCGCTGGTGAGCGATGATACTAAGTTCATGATACAGGCTTTGAATGGATTCGGCATCCAGGTTAAGGAAGAACCCAACACTTTGATCGTTTCTGGAACAGGAGGAAAGCTAACTGTCCCCACTGAGGATATTTTTGTTGGCAATGCCGGAACCACCATGCGCTTTCTTACAACCTTTTCAGCCCTGGCAAAAGGAAAGGTCCGATTAGACGGTGATGAGCGCATGCGGGAACGTCCACTTACCGACTTACTGGAGTGTCTGAAACAAATGGGTGTTAGAACCATTTCTACCTACCATAATGGTTGCCCACCTATAGATATTGAAGGTGAAGGCATTCCAGGAGGAACAGTAAAACTAGCCGGCGATAAAAGCAGCCAATATCTCACTTCGCTCCTTTTGTCGGCGCCCTATTTCCAAAACAAAACAAACATCCTGATCCAAGGTGACCTTACGTCCAAATCTTATGCAGATATAACTTTAGACATCATGGAAACTTTTGGAATACAGGTAGAAAATGACAACTATAAGAGGTTTAGCGTTGAAGCTAACCAAATTTATAAAGCACAAACCTACCAAGTGGAAGGGGATTGGTCGAGCGCCTCTTATTTTCTTGCTGCCGCAGCAATCACAGGGGGCAACATAACCCTTACTGGGGTTAACCCGGCCAGTAATCAGGGAGATGCTCAATTTCCCTATGTGCTAGAAAAAATGGGCTGCAAAGTAAAAAAATTAGCCGATTCTCTGCAACTTCATGGTGGCTCGTTAAGAGGAATCACAATCAATATGAATAATATGCCTGATGCTGTACAAACGCTCGCGGTGGTAGCTTTGTTTGCAAAAGGTAAAACAGTGATAGAAGGTATCGGAAACCTTAGAATAAAAGAAACCGACCGCATCGAAGCCTTGGCAAATGAACTGGGACGACTGGGCGCAGGAATTGAAACCGGGGAAGATTTTCTCATTATACATCCTTCTGAATATCAGGGTGCAGAAATCGAAACTTACAACGACCATAGAATGGCAATGAGTTTTGCCATAGCAGGACTAATTATTCCAGGAGTAAAAATTAAAAATCCTAAATGTGTTGAGAAATCGTTTCCTGATTTTTTTACCCACTGGCCACCTAGTAACGCCAAAAACACTTAAATTAGACGATCATTAATCACGATAGAGCAAAGTGACTCTTGCGTAGCAATCTCCTAATAATGAGCAGCGACTTGGCAACAACATTTCATGAAAAAACACGCTTACACCAATAAACTTATAAAAGAAAAAAGTCCTTATCTGCTACAACATGCTCACAATCCTGTCAACTGGTACCCTTGGGGTGATGAACCTTTCCGTATAGCAAAAGAAAAAAATATACCCGTACTGATCAGTATAGGCTATGCCACCTGTCATTGGTGTCATGTAATGGAACGCGAGTCTTTTGAAGATGCGGTTTTGGCCTCAGTTCTCAATAAAAGTTTTGTCAGCATCAAAGTGGATCGTGAGGAACGTCCAGACGTCGACAGTATCTATATGCAGGCTGTTCAAGCATTAGGGCAACAAGGTGGTTGGCCACTAAATGTGTTTTTAACACCCGATGGTGTACCGTTTTATGGAGGAACTTATTTCCCACCAGAAAGACGACACAATTTGCCTTCTTTTCTCGATGTCCTTCAATTCTTAATAAATACCTGGGAAAATGAACAGGATAAAGTTACCAAACAAACCAAGGCCTTGGTCGATTACATCCGCCAATCTTCCACGCGCGAACAGACTACAGCCGATCTTGATGATTTGAGTTTTGACGGGGAAGACAAGGCATTTGAGCTTTTTGAAAATCATTACGACAAACTTAATCATGGGTTTCAATTTCAACCACAAAACAAATTCCCCCCCTGTATGGGGCTTTCTCTTTTACTAAGGCATCATCACCGAACTGGTAATTCTAATGCCCGGGTGATGACTGAAAATACTCTTAAGGCAATGAAGTTCGGAGGTATTTATGACCAGATAGGAGGAGGGCTTTCAAGGTACAGCACGGATTACAAGTGGCTGGTACCACATTTTGAAAAAATGTTGTATGACAATGCTTTGTTCGCGACGGCTCTAATTGAAACATATCAAGTCACAGGCAAAAAAGAATTTTCCGATTTTGCCAACGACCTTTTATATTATATAGATCGGGATATGACATCCAAAGAAGGGGCTTTTTACAGCGCCGAAGACGCAGACAGTGAAGGAGTAGAGGGTAAGTTCTATGTCTGGACAAAAGAGGAGATCGAAAAAATTCTTGGTAGAAAAACTGCCAGTGTTGCAATTCCCTTTTACAATGTCACCGAGAAAGGAAATTTTGAAGGGAAAAATATCCTTTATTTAACACGAGGGCCTGAAACTGTTGCCAAGGAAATTGGCATGAACCCCAATGATTTTAATAAGGAATTGCAGACGGCTCGCGAAAAATTGTTGGCAGTTCGTAGCAGGCGGATCCGCCCCTTGATTGATGACAAAATACTCACCTCTTGGAATTCCTTGATGATTAGTGCTATGGCTAAAACCGGGCGAGTACTGGAAGATCCAGAGCGAATTGAAAAAGCAGCCAAGGCAATGAAATTCCTACTCGATCAACTTAGAACTGTCGATGGGAAAATGCTACGTCGCTACAGAGATGGTGAAGCTCGGTATGATGGCTATTTGTTCGATTACAGTGCAACGGCGGTGGCTTGTCTGGAATTATATGAAACCACTTACGATGCATACTATATCCAGACCGCGCGAGAATTAATGGAACTGGTTGTTAAAAATTTTTCGAGTGAAAGCGGTGCTTTCTATGAAACCACCATTGACGCTGAAAAATTATTAGTTCGCCAAATCAGCGGCTATGATGGTGTTGAACCTTCAGGGAATAGCAATGCTGCCTTGGCTTTTCTAAAACTTTCAGCCTATTTAATTGATCCGGAATTGACTAAAAAAGCCGAAAACATTTTCTTGAGTTTTAGTGATGAACTGATGGAATACGGGCTAAACTCCGCCTTTATGTTACAGGCGCTGCATTTATATTTAGGAGGATTAAAAGAAGTGGCCATTATAGGAAAAAAAAATGATTCTGCGACTAAAAGTTTTCTGACCACTATTCGTAAAGGATTTTTCCCAAATTCGGTTTTTGCGTTTTCATATGACGATGAAATTGAAAAAAACGCTAGAATAATCCCATTGTTAGAAGGTCGTGAATTGCACCAGGGTAAAGTTGTAGCATACGTCTGTCACCAAGGCACCTGTCTTCCGCCTGTACAAACTTCAGAAGAATTGGTGAAATTATTGAGTTATGAATAAAGAAGTTCTATGATAGGTTACCTATTTCAAAATTATAGTTCGGAGACATTAGACTGAAATGCGAAAAGAATTGATTGATGGCATGATAGAAATAGCTCTTAAAGGGCAATCAATTTCCAGTGATAAGGCTTTGCAACTGGAATCCTTCACCCATGAAGAACTGGATTATCTTTTTATAGGTACCGATCGCATTCGCGACAAATTCAAGGGAGAAGATGTAAAAATTTGTTCAATCGTTAATGCTAAGTCTGGACGTTGCGTTGAAGACTGTTCCTTTTGCGCTCAATCGAGCTCGTTTAAAACTGATGCCCCAGAAACTGAGCTGATGAGTGTCGAGGAAATGGTAGCTGCTGCTAAAGAAGCAGAAGCATTTGGTGCTAATGAGTTCTCCATTGTAGCTTCCGGGACTAAAATGGATGATCGTCAAGAACTCGATAAAGTTATCGCAGCGGTACGTCGAATTAAAGCTGAAACTAAACTAGAAACCTGCTGTTCATTAGGCCTAATGGAACTTGACGACCTAAAAGAGTTAAAAGCCGCCGGACTAGATCGTTGCCATCATAACCTTGAAACTGCGGCCAGCTTTTTCAATAAGATTGTAACCACTCATACCTATGAAGATGAAGTAAAGGCGATACAAAATGCTAAAGAAGCAGGGCTGCAGGTTTGTGTTGGTGGAATTTTTGGAATGGGGGAAACTTTCGCTCAGAGGGTAGAACTCGCATTTTCTATTCGAGAATTGGGCACCCAATCTCTTCCTATCAACTTCTTAAAACCCATAGATGGTACCGGGTTAGATCATTTAGAAACAATCGAATATTACGATGCCCTTAAAACCATTGCCCTACTCCGACTAGTTCTACCAAAGATAGACTTGTTTGTATGCGGAGGTAGAGAGGAGGTAATGACAGACAAACAGGAACAGTTGTTCTCTGCCGGGGCAAACGGAATTTTAGGTGGCAATTATTTGACAACAAAAGGCCAAGACCCAAAAAGAGATATTGAAATGATCCAAAGCTTGGGTCTTCGGCCAATAGCTAGTATTACGCAGGACTGAGCGAGCAAACGTCCTCAGGCTAAAAGTGAATTATCTCGGCAAAAAACACTAAGCTATTCACTTGCAGTAGCATGATTTAAAAGTTTATCGATCTCATTTTCTTCCGAGCCTGCTGTTAGCCCCAGAGTTCGTCTGGGATTTCCAGTCGATCGATCTTTTGTCCTTGACTCACATGTTGATCGAGAATTTCATCAACATCTTCAGGTTGAACTTTTTGGTACCAAACTCCATCGGGATAAATAATCACTACAGGACCTACTCCGCATGGCCCTATACAGCCGGTGTTAGTCACAGTACATTTCCCGAACAAACCTTTTTGTTCGACACCCATGGCTAGTTTTTCGAAAATTGCATTAGAACCATTTTCACCACAAGACCCGCGTGGATGTCCTGGAGG
>CAJWOD010000102.1 GCA_913044145.1 uncultured Nitrospina sp.
TTCCGCTGCGCTATAAATTAAGGAATGGTGATCAGGTGGAGGTTGTGACTTCTGAGGATGCTTCACCCAGTCGAGACTGGCTAGCTATTGTGAAAACTACTAAAGCGCGTAACCGAATCTCAAGTTTTATAAATAATGAAGAAAGGGCAGGTAGTCTCGAGCTTGGAAAAGAATTATTAGAAAAGGAAATCCGCGATTATGGTTTCGATCCTTTTCAGGTTTTAAATATTAAAGGACTTGAGGGCGCGGCTCATGCCTGCGGTTTTAAATCTCCAGAGAGTTTGTATGCGGGGATAGGAATAGGAAAGCTTTCAACGTACCACGTATTAGAAAAGCTTCTGCCTAAAGACAAACTGGATGGAAAAAAACCCAAAGAGGAAACCTTGGTCAAACTCAAGGAAAACAAACCAGAAAACGCGATTAAGTTACAATGTCTTAACGAAAATATAATGATCCGAATTGGTAAATGTTGTCACCCTTTACCAGGAGAACCTATTGTAGGTTATATGACACGTGGAAGAGGAGTAACAGTGCACCATATTGATTGCCCTAGTATGATTAAGGTGATTGATGATTCGGAAAGACTATTGGGTGTGGAATGGGATACAGGAAGTAAAACGATCTATCAGGCTCATATTGCAATTGTTGCTTCAGATAACCCTGGAATATTTGCGAGTATTGGTACCGCATTTGCTGAAGAAGGAATCAATCTTACTCGAGCAAATGTTCAACAGGGAGCTCATAAAAGAGCTTATTTTGACGTTTCCATCGAGATCCATGATGTGGAACACTTAAATCAGACTCTGGAAAAAATCCGGCAAGTTGAAGGCGTAATTTACCTAGAACGATTGAAAGATCTCAATAAAAGCTCGCCTGTAAAGAATAGATTAGAAGGAATGGGGAGATCCCTTGAACTTAAGGACGAAAAAAAACTGACAGTAAATTAAACCGCTTTTGTTATTTTTCCCGATTTAAGACATCGGGTACAAACCTTCATAGTTTTAATAGACCCCTTTAAAACAACTCGTAGTTTTTTTAGGTTTGGTTTCCATACTCTACGAGTTTTGTTATTGGCGTGACTGACATTGTTGCCAAACTGAGGTTTTTTGTCACAAACTTGACATTGCTGGGACATCTAATAATTACTCCGAAAAATATTGTCATAAAGAATGGCAAATGCTAGCATAACCCTGTTAAGTGAGCAAGATTAATTGAGTGATAAAGCTATGATAATCAACAAAAACTCCACAATAAATGAGATTCTCAGTGCCTATCCTGACGCTAAGAGGTTTTTTAATGAGCGGGAAATGGCGTGTACTAGTTGTTTTGCTGTAAACTTCGACACTTTGGAAAAAGGGGCCCTTATGCATGGTATGGAGGTAAACGCTCTCATTGATCAACTCAATAACTTCCTAAAAACGCTACCCACACCTATAATTTCGCCGCAGCAGAAGTAACCTCCGCGTAATAAAACTTTATTATGGTTTGTTGTAAATGTTAAGGCTAAGTTAACCACTATGAGTTGAGTTTGGTCGACTCAATGTTATAAGGGGGAATGAAATAAAGGTTTGGTCAGGTTTAAAGCTTAGGAATTTTGCAGTAAGTTTTTAAGGATACTCTCTGCAATATCCCTGCTATCGACATTATACCCATTTTTAATTTTATTTTTGACACGTGCCACTTCTCTTGCACGGACATTGCGGGCACTATTGTTTGCTTCATTTGTAAATTTACCATCTTTACTATTGGTTGAAGAATCTTTAATCTGTTCGCTCCTAGCTTTGGTTGTATCATCTTCGCTTTTTGCAACGGACATTTTATCATCAACCTTAACCTGGCCCTGAATAGTTTTATTTTTGACGAGAAATTGGTTGTCTGATTTTTCCATACTAGTAGCTTTAACTCTTTGTTTTATAATTCGGGTGATTGGTTAAAGCTCGTTCTTTTGTCTCTCTAAGTTGAACTTTACCTTTAAATAATATATCGGTATTAGATCCAGATACTTTAACTGAAAAGCGTAACAAATTATTTCTTTTAAGTTCCAACCTCTATAAAATACTGGCTCGCTTTTAAAGTGTCAAGTTGCCTTGGAGATATTGCAGGCTTGATGGACAGGATTTAGCCAGCCTATTAGTGATAATTTTGTTCAATAAACCAACTATTTAGCATGGTATCTTATATCCTATAAATTAACATGGCCTTTAAGAATCCATTTCCTACAGTAGATATCATCATAGAGAATATGGCAGGAATTGTCCTGATTGAAAGGGCAAACCCACCATTTGGGTGGGCGATTCCAGGTGGATTTGTGGATTACGGCGAATCTTTGGAAGATGCTGCACGGAGGGAAGCTCTCGAGGAAACCGGCTTAAAAATAGAATTATTGGGTCAGTTCCATACATATTCTGATCCATCTAGGGATGCTCGCCAGCACAATATTTCTACAGTTTTTATTGCCAAAGCCGATGGAATTCCAAAAGCGGGCTCAGATGCAAAACAAGCGCAGGTATTTATTACTCTGCCTCAACCTTTAGTGTTTGACCATGCCAAAATACTAGAGGATTATTTTCAATGGTTGAAAAATGGAAGGTCTGAAAGAATTCAGATCAAACCTTAAGATATTAATGAAATGAAGAGACCGCTATTTAAAAATTTATCCATTTTAATCTTAGGTATTTGCCTAGTTGTAATAAAAACGGACACTAGTGAGGCGATTTATGAAGAAAAATATTCCCAAATTATTTGGAGCTACTTGGAAGAACTTTGCGAGCTAGGGCCACGTAATCCAGGCAGTAAAGGTTATCTAAGGACTATCGAACTTATCCGTCGTGTAGGAGAAAAATATTCGAATCGAATTGTAGAGAAACCTTTTTGGGTCCAGGTTTCTGAAAATGAGAAGGTTCGCATGGTAAATTTAGAATTACAATTTGCGGGCACAGAAGGCGGAGCCCCTATTATAATTGGGTCTCATTTTGACACGCGTCCTTTTGCGGATCGGGAAATAGAACTAGAAAAAAAAAATAGGCCTATATTAGGGGCGAATGACGGTGGTTCTGGTACAGCCGTCTTGTTGGGTCTGGCACATTTCCTTTTTCAACATCCAGTAGCAAGGCCCATTCATCTGGTTTTTTTTGATGGCGAAGATTATGGAGCCAGGGATTCTGGGCTAAATTTACTGGGTTCGACACATTATGCTCAAAGTCTACTGAAAACAGATCGACGGTCCTGGCCTTATTGGGTATTGATTCTCGACATGATTGGAGATAAGGACTTACAGATTTTTAAAGAGACATATTCTTTGAAAGGAAGTGATCGTTTTCTTGATCAGATATATTCTATAGCTGAAAAACAAAAAGTATCATCTTTTAAACCACAGTCAAAATTTACCATTTTGGATGATCATTATCCATTCTACAAAATTGGCATCCCAGCTACAGTCCTTATCGATTTCGATTATCCTTACTGGCATACTCAAGAAGATACTTTGGATAAATGTTCCCCGGAAAGTATGTTCTCTGTATTTTCTGTGGTAATTGAAACTATTAATAGCTTTAAGTCAGTGTTAGTGAATGGCGGGAAGTGAGAATAGTTTTTTCTTGGCATCATCGTTGAGAGGATCCATATCTAGAATGGTTTTTAATTCCTTTTTAGCTTTTTTATATTCCTTCTTTTTAAGATGAATTTCGTATAATTTCCAGTGCATGGAAAGAAAATCTAGGCCCATTTCTAAAGAACGTTCGTAAGATTTTTGAGCTTCTCCAAAACGATTCATGGCGAATTGAGAGTTACCCAAGTTAAAATATGCAATAGCAAACTCTGGATTTAAAGCCAATGTCTTTTTTAAATGCGGGATGGCTTCTTCCGGTTGGCCAAGTTTATTTAATACGGCTCCTAAATTAGAAAGAGCTTGTATAAAATTGGGGTATGCTTTAATTGCTTTTTCAAACAGGTTCTTTGCGCGCTCAATTTTTCCTGAACGGAAATAGTATCCTCCAAGATTGGACAAGGCTTCGGGAAAGTTTGGTTGCAATGTAATCGTTTTTTCATATTGCCGAATGGCCTCATCTTCCATCCCGAGGTCGTTATAAGCAGCGGCAAGGTCGTAACGGGCGAGAGTAAAATTAGGGTCTTGCGCTAGAACCTTTTCAAACTCATCTATCGCCTTATTAGGGTCTCCTAGGCCATTAAGATAGAAATTACCGCGATAATACATGGCTTCTTTAGAGTTTTTATCTTGTTGTAAAAGCTCCCTGAAGCTGAATGTCGTTGTTTTTTGTATGAAAGGTTTAATATGTTTAATCGGAATGGCAAGATTAATCGACTTGCCTCCGATGGTGGCAATCCCCACAACTTTATTGTTTCGATCAACCAAAGGTCCGCCACTAAACCCAGGACCAAATGCTGTCGTTGTGTAAATAAAGGGGGTGTCGGGATAAGCTTGAGGATGCAAACCTAAGACAAAGCCGTAAGTTTGCACAACGATGCCTTCTATTTTTCCATTATTTTCTTTTACGTTTTCTGATAAATATCCTAAGGAACTGGTGTAATCGTAATCATGGAGATTAGAAGACTTGCCTAGCTCTAGAGTTGAATATGTACCTTCTGTCAATTTTAAAATCGCAAAATCTTTTTTTCGATCAATTTTGTAAATCCCTGTCACATCTACTTGATTACCGTTTTGGAAATAGGCTTTGACGGAGTAAGCATCAACGAGCACATGGTAGTTTGTTGTGAGAGTACCTTCGGGTTGAATTACAAAGCCAGATCCAGTTCCGACTGTTTTGCCAGCTTTGTTTTTTGCGACTAGCAAAACGACAGCACTTTTATTCACTTCATATGAAATAGCTGGGCTTAACCACCCAAATAAAATCAAAAAGATAGAGGCAAAAACAACATTTTTTTGATTCACAAAATTCATAATTAATAACACCAATGATTTAATAGATCTTAAAAAAATAGGTAGAAGGGATTTAATTAATTGATAATAAATTATAACAGATTTTTTAATACAAATTTAAAAGGATAGGATTAAGTGCTTGGCTAGAAGATCAATTAAGAAGTAACACGGCTCAGCATTGCTGAGCCGTGTGTTCGAAAATTACTTAACGTTGAATACTACTGCTGTTGTTAAGGCCGGATCGTAAGGAACATGATTTCCCTTTGCAAATAAGGCTCGAATGGTGTGTT
>CAJWOD010000103.1 GCA_913044145.1 uncultured Nitrospina sp.
TTTTTCTAGTCGACACAAAATTTTACGACACTCTTAAAAAAAAGAACGTCGATTTTCTCAATAAAACCCTGATCGAGTTCGAAGAAAAAAATGTAACAGCAATAAACTTACAAACAGAAGAAGAAACCATTCAAGCGGTTCGCCTTAAAAAAGATGACTGGGAAATCAAAAAACCTAAAGAAACCAGAGCTGATGTGGCAACTATAAGAAGTCTATTGTTTGATTTGAAAGAGGCAAAAATTGAGAAGTTTGTACAACCCCCCTTGGATTCTTACGACTCTTTTGGACTCGACGAAGGCAAACATACCTTTTCATTAACCATGATAAATGGAAAATTAATAAAGATTAGTTTTGGTAACAGCACTCTTGATCAGGAAAAGGTTTTCGCACAACGAAATGGCGAAACCGCGGTATTTTTACTCTCTAAAATGACTACAGAAAAGTTATTCCGAAGCTTCCATGAATTACGAGACAAAAAACTTTTCAAATTTAAAACAGATGATGTAAATAAAATTGTCATAGAAACACAAAAAACCCATTTCGAATTGCTTAAATCTGACGCTAACTGGAGCTTGATCAAACCCAATGAAATGAAGATAAAAGAATTTCTGGCAAAAGACTTGCTCTGGACGATGAAGGGAATGGAGTTCGAATCATTTGCTGAAACGGACATCGTTCCAGAATCTGCTGGCTTGACGCCCCCTACATATAAAATCAGTGTGTGGAAAAACAGTACCGATAAAATTGCAGAACTACAGGTGGGAAATATTGAGACAAATAGCCAACAATACTTTGCCCAAATTGAGGGTAAAAATGGGTATTACCAGATCAAAAAGAAGCATCTGGATCCCATTCCACTGAACCTAAATAGGTTCAAAGTCCAGTAATAAAATTCAGCCCCCCCAGCCTAGCTTTATACATACATCCACTATATATTGTAATGTTAAAATTTTTAATCCCCTTCATATTGTACTCACCGAAAAAATTTTCAATCAATCAAAAGATTTTATCCGCCTAAGTTACTATAAAATAAAGACTAAGTAGATTTTTAGTAATGCCTATCAAATAAACTCTTGACACCTACTATATGTAGTGGTACTTTTTTTCAAGTACACAATATAAAGCTATAAATAGTTTTTGATGGGCACGGCCCTACCGTTCAAGTTGGACTGTATTTTAATTGGAAGGTTCAAAAGATTTAAAGATAGTATCACAGATCTTCCAGCGGCGGGTTACTAGAAAAGAGGATTCCATTATTATGAATGAGATGCATCCCAAATTTGCGAGGTTAGTATTTATCCCCGGGATGTGTAGCAGTCTCAAATCCCCTCCAAAACCCCCAAAAGTTTCGAGCGCCAGCCGAACTCAGCGACGCATCTCGGCAGATGATATCTATCCAATTGGCGTGAAGTGGAGTCCCTTTTTGACCCCGGGTTATATCCGGAATAATAGTAGCCCGCCTCCTTTCTATTAAAAGGAAGCGCCCCGCCCTGATCGGATCGGAGTGGCAATTATTCTCTCCCCTTGTCAAGGACGGTTGTAGTAATAGAATGGTAGATTACCCAATTCCGGGAAAAGGCGGGGTGCTTACCCTCTTTCCCGGTTTTTTTAATTCCTTTTTATTTCCCCTTGATAATTTCTGCTTATTAAACGTCCTTTGAAAACAAAAGAATGAGCAAAAAAGAATCTAATCTTACTTGTCGGGTCGCCGGTGGTTCTATACCTAAATACGCCCATGCCGAGGATGCTGGTGCCGACCTCATCGCATCGCAAAAAATGCTTATTCCTCCAAGGGATAGATTACTGGTTACAACCGGTATTCGCCTGGAAATACCTGAAGGGCATGTCGGCCTGATATGGCCGCGAAGTGGGTTGGCTGTTAAAAAAGGGATCGATTGTGGAGCCGGCGTCATCGACTCCCATTACCGTGGCGAGGTTAAAGTCCTTCTCTTCAATCACTCAGATAGCGAATTCCAAGTTGAACAGGGAGATCGCATCGCACAACTTTTGATCCAAAAAATCGAAAGAGTCGAGTTTCTACCAGCGGATCAGTTGAGTGAAACTAATCGTGGCCAAATGGGTTTTGGATCAACAGGTAAATAAATTGAACGTTATAGATAGATAAATAAAGAAACTCGTTACCCTCCCCTTACAAATCGTTTATAATACTTTCAACGTAACCGTATAACGACTTGGGTTCTGAATGAGCGAAGAAAAAACAGTCAAACCGAGGGAAGCGGGAACATATAAAATAGTTCGAGTGCAACCCACACCCAATCCAGATGCGTTTCAGTTTATTTTGAACGGAAAAGCAATAGGCGATGGCACAAAAACGTTTGACTCACCCGAAGATGCAGTTAACGATATCTTAGCAAAAGCCCTGTTCGGGATTTTTGGAATCCAAAGTATTTACGTAAAAGAAAACTTTGTCACGATCACAAAATCTAACACCGTTGGTTGGCATACCTTAATGGAAAAAACTGGGCACACATTAGAAGAACATTTGTCTTTCTACGAAAAGGGAGACGAACCCGAACATGCAGAAGATATAAGCCCAGTTCTCGAAGCTTTCAAAAAAGAAGATTTCTTTAATTACGATCGTGACCGGCAGACAGAAGTGGTTAACGCCCTACTCGACGTCTCCATCCGACCCGCGCTTGCAAATGATGGCGGCGGTATCAACATCCTCGCTATCGAAGGAAAACAAATCAAAATCCACTATCAAGGTGCCTGTGGAAGTTGTCCCAGTTCCACTACAGGCACATTGCAGTACATCGAACAATTCCTCCAAGAAGCCATACACTCCGAACTCGAAGTACAAGCGAGCTAGTTACCCAATCTTCGGCATCTCATAGTGCGAATGACCAAAGGCAAGGTAGCGGCAATCCAAACGTGTTAGATTGCTTCGTCACATTCTACTACTAGCAATAACTACTTATGTAGCCCCCTTATTAAGGAGTGACATAGTTAAAAATATATTCTAATGCGCTTTTGGGATTGGGGGTTATAGCGAACATATTGCGGATATTTTCTTTTGCAAATTTTTGTTCGATCATAGAAGAAAAAGTTTCGTTTAGTTTGTCATAGAATCCATCTGTGCTAATAAACACTAGTGGCTTGTTGGTCAATTTAAGCTGCCGCATGGATAGGATTTCCATCGTTTCCTCTAAGGTACCAATACCACCGGGTAAAACTATAAAAGCATCGCTCCTTTCATCCATTTTTGCCTTTCTCTCACGCATATCTTTAGTCACAATCAATTCATCTGCATCCAAATATTCAATATCTTTCTTCCGAAAAAACTCGGGCAGAACACCGATTACCTTTCCTTTTTCTTCATGCACGCCACGGGCGACACAGCCCATTAAGCCAATGGATGCACCACCATAAACCAGGTCAGCGCCCCTCCTCCCGATTTCACGGCCTAGTTCAGTAGCAACAGATTTATAGCTGTCTTTTACCGCTTGGCTGGACCCGCAAAAAACACAAATAGATTTGATATTGTTCACAGGAAATCCAATAGATTGTCATTGTAACCACCTGAAAAAACCATCCACTCTCGAAACTTGTGTAATTTAGAATACATATGGGTATTCCTCAACAATTATGTGCTCCGCCCAACGATAAAAATTAAATTAATGCAGCTTCGCACCTTGAAACTCTTAGTAAGCACAAGCAATGGAAAATTTATTTCTCAATCTTCTTCATTTGAAGAGTATAGGTTTTTATGTTCGTTGAGGGCATAGCGGTCAGTCATCCCTGAAACATAGTCGCAAATTCTACGCTCCAGCGTTCCATGAGATTCGTTCTTTAATACCGATTCGGGAAGCAGTTCCGGCATTTTGGTATATGCTGCAAAAATTCCGTCTAGAGTCAAATCTGCTTTGAATTCCATACGCAAAACCTTGCGATGCGAATACATATTCTTGTGTAAAAACTTTTTTAGCTCCTTGTTCTTTTCAGCGACTTCTTTTGTAAAAGCTGCCATTCTGGTCGGAGCTCGACGAACTTCACCCACATTTTTGACACCATGGCTTTCAATATTTTTTAAAGTGGCCTCACAAAGATCGGTGACTAATTCGTTAATAATGCCCCTCACCACCTGATACTTTTTTAATTTAAAATCCAACCCTGAATAATTTTCATCAAAACGATCTTCATTTTCTTTCCACAATGCGACTTGTCTAAGCTGATCGAGGTCGAGCAGGTCTGAAGTGATGCCATCATCCAAATCATGGGCGTTGTAGGCAATGCCATCGGCGAAGTCGGCTATCTGAGCTTCTAGGGAAGGGTAGCGTGCTCCCTCAACTAGGGTGATAGGGTTTTCTTCATCTTTAGTGTGCTTACATATTCCTTCAAGGACCTCCCAGGTTAAATTAAGTCCATCAAACTCTGGATATCTTTTTTCCAGAAGTTTTACAATACGCAGGCTTTGTTGGTTATGCTCGAATCCACCATGATCTTTCATTAACCGATTTAAAACATCCTGCCCAGTGTGACCGAAGGGTGGGTGACCCAGGTCATGGGATAGAGCTACCGACTCTGCCAGGTCTTCATTTAATTGCAAAGATTTACAAATGGAACGTGCGATTTGCGCAACTTCTAAAGAATGGGTTAGGCGCGTACGGTAATAGTCGCCCTCATGGTAAACAAAGACTTGAGTTTTATATTCAAGTCTTCTAAATGCCGAGGTGTGAATGATCCGATCGCGATCTCTTTGGAATCGAGTGCGATATTGGTGCTCTTCTTCCAGATGCTGGCGGCCCTGACTCTCTCCACTTTTCATAGCATAGGGAGCCAGTGTCGTTGATTCGAGTTTTTCCAGATCAATCCGTTTGATCACTTTGTATCCGATACAAGGTTAATAGTAAGGAAGGAGAGAGAAAATTGATGAAATGGCTGCTTGTTTTCACTCTAATTATTTCTCGCAAAACAAAGTCAGCCAAAAACGGTCCCCTCTAAGTAGTCGAACTATATTTTAACTAATTATAAAGATCTTTTTTCAAAAAAGATTGGATTTTAAAGTCAATTTCGATTATAAAGATTAGCTCATGATCGAACATCGATCGGGGCAAAACCGGGTTTTGTTTTTCTTGCAAAACCAATTAATCCGATAAATTTATACCCCAAA
>CAJWOD010000104.1 GCA_913044145.1 uncultured Nitrospina sp.
ACAAAAAACCTTAAGTAACTAGAACTGAACATTCAATTAATTGAACACAAGTTCAATTTAATTTTTGTAAAATCTAGAGCGCTGATTGATCAGATACTTTAAAAAGTTGTGGCACAAGTTCAGATTATTTTGCGAAAGAAAATGGAAGAGTAATACTTATTTTTCCTTCGGAAACTTCTTAGGTTTTTATCTGAGCGAAGTTGTCACGAAATACCAACAAATTATGCTTCCTGCATAACCTAGAGCAATGGCAGGTGCCCACTTTAAGTGCGACATGAAATTATAATTTTCCCTTTCAACTCCCATAACGGCAACACCCGCTGCTGAGCCTATAGAAAGTAAGCTGCCTCCTACCCCGGCGGTCAGGGTGATTAATAGCCATTGGTCGACTCCCATAGTTGGATCCATTTTTAGTACAGCATACATGACAGGGATATTGTCAACGATAGCGGAAAGTATTCCCACAATAATATTTGAGTAGGTGGGCCCCAAATTTCCATACATACTTTCACTGACGAGTGCAAGATAACCAATGTATTGTAAAGCCCCCACGGCTGTAAGAACGCCAAAGAAAAATAACAGAGTATCGAATTCGACACCTTTCACTTGTGAGAAAATGTCCAACCTGGGTTCATTGCTTGTATTTTCCAGGTTTATTTGTTGGCCCTGCCGTTGTAAAAAATAACCCTTAATCATCAAGAGGCCTAGGCCAAACATCATACCCATGAATGGGGGAAGGTGCAGGAACTGATGGAAAGAAACCGCTGTGGCGATCGTAAAAACTCCTAGGCCAATTATAACCTTAGCGCCGGGTCTCATTTCAATCGCTTCTTTGCCGCCTTCAGGATGTTCATCAGGAACAACAAAATACATGATCATTGCTGGTATGACCCAGTTTACAATTGACGGCAGTACGAGATAAGAAAATTCCATGGTTTGGACTTTTCCAGATGTCCAGACCATAAGGGTTGTGATATCTCCAAACGGGCTCCATGCACCACCTGCGTTAGCGGCTATAATAATGTTTATAAATGCGGGGACTATGAATTTGCCATTACCATTGCTTACCGCCAGCGCAACCGTCGACATTAATAATGCACTTGTTAGGTTGTCAGCAAGCGGTGAAAGTAGGAATGTGATTAACCCTGTAGCCCAGAAAAGTTTTTTAAATCCTAGTCCTTTTTTTAACAGCCATGCACGCAGGGCTTTAAACACGTTTCTCTCTTCCAGTGTGTTAATATAGGTCATCGCTACCAGCAAAAAGAAAAACAGCTCTCCGATCTCTGCAATCAACTCCTTAACAAAGTCGTGAGCATGTCCCCCGCCATGTTGTGCTTCATAGATACCGATCAAACCCCACATAAAACAACCGATTAAAATAACCGGTTTGGATTTTCGCATATGAATTTGTTCTTCAAATATGACCAAGGTATATGCCAAACAAAAACAAATCAGAGACATATAACCAACCCATGTAACCGTTAAGCTATGCATGATAAGGCTCTATTTTTCTTATAAAAAATTAAAAATTTAGCAACAGGAACTCGAAATTCGGAGCATGGCTTTCTATGTAATAAAATTTTTAATACATTTGAAGCAAAATATTATAGAACATAAAAAATAATACAAGGGTAAATCTTTTGTGAACAATATATGTAAAGCCTATTGCTATTGTTCTTCCTGGAAATAAATAAACTGAAGTGAATAACAAAATCTAAAATTTTGATTTACTAGAAAAAGGTTTAAAAATCTCAGAAAGGTTTTCCCTCCTCTAGTTTTTAATAATTATTTTCAATATTTGACAGATGTAATACGGATATAGATTTTTTCTAATGGATAGGAAAAAGCTTATAAATTATGAGCTTGTCTGATACGGTCGATACGAACTATTAAAGTTGACTGTTTGTGTATATATGTTAGTATTTTGTGAGATAAGCGGTACTATCCGAAACCTTAATAATTGTTTGATTTTATTGAGCAGTTTGTCTGCATCCCAGTACCTTTTAGAAGGTAAGAAGCTAATCGACGAAGGGATAGTGAGTCTTTTGCCTCAGGGAAAAGTTTACCCTGAGAGTATCCATGAAGCGATGAGCTACAGTCTTTTAGCTGGGGGTAAAAGGTTGCGTCCCATACTCGTTATGGCGGCGTCAGAAGCAGTAGGGGGAGATCGACATTCAGTTCTGCCATTTGCGGTAGCTGCTGAAATGATACATACCTATACCCTGATTCATGATGATCTGCCTGCTTTAGATAACGATGATCTGCGACGAGGAAAACCCACAAACCATAAGGTTTTTGGTGAAGCGATTGCTATATTAGCAGGCGATGCGTTGCTGACACAGGCTTTCATCATAATGACCCGTGCGGTAGGGATGGAAAATATTCAACCCGATTGTATTCTGAAAGCAACGCATGAGATGGCATGTGCGTTAGGTTCAACGGGAATGATTGGTGGGCAGGTGGTTGACCTCGAATCTGAAGGAAAACCAATAACTAAAGAAACTCTGGAATATATTCACATTTATAAAACAGGGTTTTTGATTAGAGCGTGTATCAGATGCGGTGGAATTCTAAGCCAGGCGAACGCAAGCCAACTGAGTTCTCTGTCACGGTTTGGCGCTCATATCGGACTTGCCTTCCAAATTATCGATGATGTTCTTGATGTAACAGGAGATCAAGAAAGATTGGGTAAGGATATTGGTAGTGATCTGACTAAAGATAAAGCCACCTACCCGGCTTTATACGGATTGGAAGAATCAAAACGAAAAGCAGAAGAATTAGTAGGAGATGGTATAGATTGTTTAAAAGAATTTGATGGCCGAGCTGATCCACTTAGAGAGATTGCACGGTTTTTTGTCCAACGAACTTTTTGACCTGGGCCGCCCATGAGCAAGTTGTTAAATAGTATTGATAGTCCCCAAGATTTAAAAAATATACCGGTTGAAAAACTTCCCGAGTTAGCAAAGGAAATTCGGGACATGCTTTTGGATACCATCTCCAAAACAGGTGGTCACCTGTCTTCTAATTTAGGAGTGGTAGAGTTGACACTGGCTATGCATTACGTTTTCAACAGTCCTATAGATAAGTTTGTCTGGGATGTGGGGCATCAGTCTTATGTTCACAAACTATTGACGGGAAGGAAAAGTAGGTTTGAAACACTTCGCCAATATGATGGGCTTTGCGGTTTTACAAAACGTGAAGAAAGCCAGCATGACCACTGGAATTGTGGGCATGGGGGAACGTCAATTTCTGCAGCATTGGCCTTTGCTAAGGCGCGTGACCTCAAAAAGGAAAATAACGATGTGGTTGCTGTTATCGGCGATGGTTCCCTGACAGCTGGGATGGCTTTTGAAGGCCTCAATCATACTGGTCATATTCAAAGCGATATGATCGTTGTCCTCAACGATAATGAATGGTCTATTTCCGCCAATGTTGGAGGTATGTCCGCTCACTTAAGTAAAATCATGACCGGGCAGGTAATGCTAAAAATTAAGCAAGAGATCGGCCAACTTCTTCTTGCTGTTCCAGGCATTGGAAAAGAAATTTCCCGTTACGCCCACAAAATTGATGAAGCCATTAAAGGAGTATTCATCCCCGGTCGATTGTTTGAAGACCTTGGATTTCGTTATGTTGGTCCAATAGATGGACATGATGTGGAAGCGCTTATTGATAGCTTTACTACAGTTAAAAATCTCAAGGGGCCAACCCTTATGCATGTAATAACACGCAAAGGTAAGGGCTATGAGCAGGCTGAAGAAAAAGCTGATGTCTGGCATGGTGCCAAACCTTTTAATGTGTCGACGGGCGAGTTCCATAAGAAGAAAGCAAATCCTGCATATACCAATGTATTTGCGAATGCACTAATTGAGCTTGCAAAAGAGGATGAAAAAGTGTTGGGCATAACAGCCGCAATGCCTGACGGAACGGGTATCAGTAAATTTGGAAAAGAGTTTCCAGCACGTACTTTTGATGTGGGTATGGCAGAGCAACATGGTGTTGCTTTTGCTGGTGCTTTAGCTATTGAGGGTTTCCGACCGGTAGCAGCAATTTACTCAACGTTTTTGCAGCGCGCTTACGATCAGGTAGTTCATGATATTTGCTTGATGAATCTAGATGTAACGTTTGCATTGGATAGAGCTGGAATTGTAGGGGAAGATGGAGCCACTCATCAAGGACTTTACGATATAGCCTACCTAAGGACATTGCCTAATATGGTGGTGATGGCACCAAAAGACGAGAATGAATTACGACATATGTTAAAAACCGCTATTTATCATAAGGGTCCTGCGGCTTTGCGCTACCCAAGAGGTTCAGGGCTGGGAGTTCCTCTTGATGAGGAAATGAAAGAACTTGAAATTGGTAAGGGAGAAGTGATCAAAGACGGATCAGATATTGCTATATTGGCTTATGGTCACATGGTGGATGGAGCAATGATGGTTTCTAATATGTTTGAGAAAGAAGGTGTCAGTGTTGCCGTAATTAATGCGCGTTTTGCGAAACCTGTGGATAAAGATCTTATCGTTCAATACGCCAAAAGTACTCGTTGTCTCATCACTATTGAGGAGCATTCCTTGAAGGGTGGATTTGGTTCTGCTGTTCTTGAAGCGCTTCAGGAAGAAAAGGTTTGTAGCGTACCTGTTAAATGCATTGGACTCGGAGACATAGTTTTAGAACATGGTGCGCCAGGAAAACAACGTAAGGACCTTAAGCTCGACCCGGAAGGCATATTTGATACAATAAGATCTTTTTATGGATCCGTTGCAGAAATCGACGTTTCGGGAAATGGTAAAAAATGGTTGTCGAGGAACGGAAAAAAAGTGGTTGTTGGTAACGGAAATAATGGTAATTTAAACAAGAGTAATCTCACTGCCAAACAAAATTTGAATGACTAGAACCTCCTACGTAAAACGCTCCACCAGCGAAACTCAAATTGAAGTTAGCCTGAACCTTGATGGTTCCGGGGTGCAGGATATTAAAACCCCAGTTCCATTTTTGGATCATATGCTTTCACAATTGGCAAAGCACGGTTATTTTGATTTAACTGTAAAAGCTCAGGGCGATACAC
>CAJWOD010000105.1 GCA_913044145.1 uncultured Nitrospina sp.
TCACTAATTCCGCTTTTTTGAAACGGGACGGGTTTTAAATATTTTAAATTTTCGAATAGCAGGAGATCATCCATGCAAGTTGTTGAAGACCGAAAAGATCAGGCTGTCGAAGCGAAACAGGGACAGATAAAAATAACCGTTTGTTTAAGCCTGAGTGGTATCGCCGAAGGCGGTGAAGAGGTCTATGCAGAATTCCAGAAACAAATCTCTGAAATGGAGGCCAACGCCACATTAGGTGAGCGTAAATGTGAAATGGGGCAGGTGGGTTGCCGAGGATATTGTAGCCGGGATGTGTTAGTCGATGTTTATGTGCCTGGCGAAAAACGGGTGACCTATGAAAAGGTTAAACCTGCAATGGTCAAAAATATTTTAAACGATCACATTGTTGGTGGGAAACCATTTAAAAAAGCAGCTGCTAAAGAAGATTATTATACGACGCTTGAAAAACAGACACGTGTTGCACTTGCACATGGAGGCTCGATCGATCCCGAAAATATTAATGACTATATTCAAGTCGGTGGCTATGAATCTCTGAAAAAAGTACTTTCCACCATGAAACCAGAAGAGGTGATCGCAGAAGTTAAAAAATCTGGTTTGCGAGGAAAAGGGGGCGGTGGGTTTGTAACTGCTAACAAATGGGAAAAAGCACGTAACGCCCCAACCGATGAAAAAGGTACCCGTTATATTATGGTCAATGGCGATGAAGGCAACCCCGCTTCATACATGGACCGCAGCGTGATGGAAGGCGCATCGCATCAGGTTCTTGAAGGTCTGTTGATTGGCGCTTACGCCATAGGTGCAACTGAAGCCATTATTTATACCCGATCGGACTACGCTATTGCGGTAAAACGGTTGAATATGGCCATTGAGCAGGCACAAGAAAGAGGATTCCTTGGCGAAAATATTTTAGGTTCGGGCTTCAGTATTAATGTTCGTGTGCATGAAGGTCTTGAAGCTTTTATTGGTGGAGAATCGACCGCATTGATGCAATCAGTGGAAGGCAAACGGCCTTTCCCGAAAGCGCAACCGCCTCACTCTGCACAACAAGGGTTGTGGGGCAAACCAACGGTACTGAACAACGCAGAAACCTGGGCAACTGTTCCTAAAATCATTGAAAAAGGTGCAGACTGGTACGCGTCCATGGGTAACGACAACGCTAACGGTTGTAAAGTATGGGCGATTTCTGGAAACATCAAATACAACGGTTTGATGGAATTGGATATGAAAACCACATTCCGCGAAGCCATTGATGATTATTGCGGCGGCATTCAAAAGAAAAAAGACCTAAAGGTAGTTCATGTCGGAGGTGTGACCGGTGGTTTTCTACCTCCAGAATTAGCAGATACTCCAACAGACTACGAAAGCCTTTTAAATGCTGGTGTTTTGATGGGGCAAGCCAGCTTTGCTGCATATGATGAGTCGGCTTGTGTAATCGATCTGGCTAAGTTTTCCATTGGATTCAACGAGGGCGAAACTTGTGGCAAATGCACACCGTGTCGAATTGGCCTTACTTTAATCCGACAAAAACTCGACGATATTTCAGAAGGTCGCGGAAAACTAGAAGACCTAGACAAACTCCAAGAGCTTTGCGAAGAAATAAGCCAAACTTCTCTTTGCGGCTTAGGAGAGACCGCACCGAAAGCTATCCTTACTGGACTAAAATATTTCCGTAAAGAATATGAAAGGCATATTGTCGACCAAATTTGTGATGCAGCACGTTGTACGGGCCTTTATCGCTACTATGTCAAGGAAGAAGACTGTGTGGCTTGTGGGGCCTGCATTAAACCTTGCCCAACTGGTGCTATTACAGGGGGAACTCGAAAGGTAGCTGCTCACATAGATATGGACTTGTGCATCAACTGCAATGCCTGCTACCAAGCCTGTGGGTTTCTAGCTATCGAATAGTTTTTTTAATCGAATATTATGCCCACAAGGGGTTTCTCTTGTGGGCTTTTTTTATTTCTCCTCAGCCCTCTACCCGTCCCAAGATTTAAGATGCCTTCTCAATGCTAATTCTCTTCAGATACAAAAGTTCCATAGCATTGGTCTTTAATCCCCGAATATATGGTTTTACTAAAAGGTTTTGAGCAGAAACAAATAAGGGAATCATTGGAACCTCGGTTTCAGTAAGTAAAACCTGGGCTTCGTCATAAACTTTTTTTCTGTCTTGGAGGTTTTTCAACGTGGACCCTTTAGCAATAAGTTGATCATAATGTTGATTTGCCCATCGAAGCCGGTTGTTTCCACTTGTTGTAATAAATAGATTCATGAAATTATCAGGATCCGGAAAGTCAGCGCCCCATCCTAGGCGGAATATTTGAGGAGGATCGAGATCTAATCGACTTAAAAATACTTTCCACTCTTGGCTTTCAAATTTAATGTCTATGTTTAAATGTTTTTTCCATTGTTCTTGGAGATATTCTCCCACTAATCTATTCACATCTCCGGTATTAAATACAGCTGTAACTGTTGGAAAGTTTTTTCCATCGGCGTATCCCGCATTTGCGAGTAACGACCGGGCTTTTTGCGGATTAAATTTTGAGCCAATGCCATCGTTATAACCAAACATCCCCTTAGGTATCCAGGAAGATGCAGCAAGCTCACCTCCTTTAAGGATTTTGGGTATTAGAGATCTATTGATTGAGTGTGCCAGAGCTCTCCTTACTAGAATGTTGTCAAAGGGAGGCTTGGTAATATTAAAACCATAATAATATCCTCTAAGTTGAGGTTTGTTTCTATATTCAGGGCTGTTTTTATAATGTGGAATAGCAATGGGAGGCAATTCTATATAATCCAATTCTCCCGTTTCATAGAGTGTTAATGCAGTCGTTGGCTCTTGGATTACAAAAATTTGAACCTCGTTTATTTTAGGTTTTCCTTCATAGTGTTGCGGATTAGCTTTTAAAACAAGTTTATATTCGTGCTCCCACTTTTCTAGTAGATATGGTCCATTCGTCACAATTTTTCCAGGTTCGGTCCAATTATCTCCGTACTTCTCAATAATATCCTGACGAAGCGGAAAGGTGACCATAAAAGTTGTGATGCTTGGAAAATAAACAACAGGTTTTTTAAGCGTTACTTCTAGAATGTCAGAAGCGAGGGCGCGAACCCCGACCTGACTACTATTCTCGAGCGTACCAGAGTTGTATTCAAATGCATTTTTAATATCGAAAAGAAAGTAGGCATATTGAGCGGCAGTCTCTGGAGCAAGGAGTCGCTTCCAGGAATATTCAAAATCAGCAGCTGTTACATTTTTTCCATCACTCCAAAAAACATCATCTCTTAGATAAAAAGTGATGGTCCGGCCTTCATTAGAATACTCCCATCGTTTCGCGATAGCAGGAATTGGATTCAATTCAGCATCGTATTGCGTGAGCCCTTCCATCAGGTTAGTTAGAATGGTGAAAGAAACGCTATCTGTAGCAAGGCTTCCATCCAGAGTGGGTGGCTCATTTTTAATGGTCATTCTGAAAGTAGAAGGATCTGCAGATGGCATCTTTGTGCACCCACACACCAAAAAAAGAAAAATACAAATATGGGTCAGTTTTGAAAAATTTATGGGCATGTGAAATAGGTATAAAAACTAGGGATTATTGGTGCAAAGATTTAACGTATTTATCCACAATTTACTGATACTATTAGCTAAAATCAGGTTAGGACATTGCGATTGTTGCTTCCAATTAAGTCCTTAATTGCTGCATTGCGCACTATTCTATATATTTATTAATTATTTACACAATAAATTTAAAGGATTACCCCTTAATTCCGAGAAGAACAAATTGAATTAGCTTAAATAGGCATTTAACTCTTTACTTTTTAACTCACCTTTATAAAATGAACCCTTTTACTTTTAAGCGGATTACAAATGGCTGAAGACATCTCCTATATCAGGAAATGGATAAAGAGAGGCTTAAGCAAAGATAAAAAGACTCTGGATTTTTCCAATAAGGGAATTGACAACTTAATAGCTGAAGAGTTGGCTGAGAATGTTGCGCTCCCTGATATTGAGATTTTATATTTGCATACAAATAAAATTAAGGACGAAGGCCTGGAAGAACTTGCAAATTCCGAATTTTTTGAGCCCTTGAAAGAACTATGGGTTTATGAAAATAAAATTGGCGACAATGGAGCTGTTGCCTTGGCAGAATCCGATAATGTGCTCCAATTAAGGTATTTAAGTTTGTATACGAATAGGATTGGAGATGATGGAGCCATTGCATTGGCAAACTCTAAAAACCTAAAAAACTTGGAGACCCTTGATTTATCTTTTAATAGGATTGGAGATCTAGGAGCCGAAGCATTGGCAAAATCAACCTGTTTAAAAAACTTAAAAGCCTTACATCTCGATGCTAATCGCATTGGATTTAAAGGAATGCAAGCTTTGGCTGAGCTTTCAGGATTACAAAATCTTGAAACGCTAAATATTACATATAACCTAGTTCATCCTCAGGGCCTTGCTCTATTAGATAATTCGGAACGCTTGCAGAACTTGGGTAAGGTAAAAACAGATATCCTTAAGGCCGAAGACTAGATCATGCCAACCGTAAATAAAGAATCCAATTTCATACTTAATTTAAATAAACAATTGGTTCGAAAAGATCCCATTTTGGATTTAAGCTATGAGCGAATGGGAGATGCGGGTATCACATTTATTTGCCAATCAAAAAACCTGTCTCATGTAAGAGAACTTGATTTAAGCTGGAACGAAATTTCTGACCTGGGATTACAAAAACTAGCAGGTTGTAATTCCCTAACAGGGTTAACTCGTTTGATTTTGAACTCGAATGAAATTTCCGATGGTGGAGCTCAGAGTCTTAGTGCATCTAAAAATTTACCAAAATTAAAATATCTGGAATTAGCCTATAATCGTATCACTCAATTCGGAGCCCTGAGTCTTGTTAAATCTTTCCAACTACGAAACTTAAATTTACT
>CAJWOD010000106.1 GCA_913044145.1 uncultured Nitrospina sp.
TTGAACCGTTTTCAATGCATCAATGATTTTTTCCTGCAATTTTGGGTCAGACATATTTGCTCCTAAAAGATACAAATCACTAGAAATGAAAACCATTTCTAGAAAGTTTCATGAAAATATTTTTCTTATCTAAACAAATAGATAAGTAGAATTTTAAACGCTCTCTAGCCGGATAAATTTACTAGCAAAAGAGGTTAAATGCTTGATCAACAAAGTTTCAATGATAATAGATAGGCATTGATTTTAATTGCTTTATAATACTGCATATTGTATATATTCGACTTAGACATACAATATATTGAAATCCTACATTTATGTCAAAATTTTTGTTTTATTAAAATATTATATAACTCTTTGTTTTTTTAGGTTTATTAAAATTTTTAGCTGGATATAAAAACACAACCCCTTCCCTAGCTAGTTAATAAGATCGCTACGCTGAAACGTCAAGTTAGGGAGTCACCTTTTCACTTTTCAACACAAACAACCTTTAAATCTCAAGAAAAAATGAGGGCAGAAAAAACTTCAGATCTACAAGAAGAGCTAGAAAAAAGATTTTTGACCTATGCCCTCTCAACAATAGTATCACGCTCTCTTCCTGACGTCCGTGATGGACTCAAACCCATCCATCGAAGAATTTTATTTGCTATGGAAAGTATGGGAATGAGTGCTGCCAGCAAACATGTTAAGTCCGCCAAAATTATTGGGGAAGTCCTGGGTAAATACCATCCTCATGGCGATTCATCGACTTATGAATCAATGGTACGAATGGCTCAAGATTTTTCTATGCGATACCCATTGGTTGATGGAAAAGGAAATTTTGGATCCATGGATGGCGATTCCCCAGCCGCCTACCGATATACAGAAGGTCGTTTGACGCCTATCACCGCATTCTTGCTCAGCGATATAAAAAAAGATACGGTTAGTTTTCGCCCTAATTATGACAACACCCTAAAAGAACCTGTAGTACTACCTTCACGGATGCCAAACCTATTAATCAACGGTTCATCTGGTATCGCAGTGGGGATGGCTTGTTCTTTCCCCAGCCATAATTTACATGAAGTTATTTCGGCTCTGATTTCTCTAATTGATCAGCCAAAACAAACTATTACTTCGTTGATGAAACATATTAAAGGGCCTGACTTCCCCACCGAAGGCATTATTCTAAATAGTAAAGCAGAACTAAGAAAAGCATATGAAACAGGTTCAGGAGCGGTGAAAATTCGCGGCGAATGGAAAATTGAAGATCTTCCACGTGGCAAAAAACAGATAATTATTACTTCCATTCCTTACGCGATTAACAAAGCACGAATGATAGAAAGAATCGCAGAAATAATTATCTCCAAAAAACTAGCTTCTCTAACAGATGTCCGCGATGAAAGTGATGAAAAAGTTCGAGTTGTTCTAGAAATAAAAAATACTGCTGATCCAAATAAAGTAATGAGTTACCTTTTCAAACACACCGATCTGGATTCAAATTTTCAAATTAATTTCACGTGCCTTAAACCAAATGGTGAACCGGCGCGCTTATCCTTAATCGAAATCTGTCAGGAGTTCCTTGAGTTTCGCAAACAGGTTGTTACACGCCGCCTTCAATACGAACTTTCTCTTTTAGAAAAAAGGCTACATATTCTTGCTGGCTTTGCAGCAATATTTGCAGATCTGGATAAAGCCTTAAAATTAATTCGCTCTTCCAAGTCTAAAAAAGAGGCTCACGAAAAAATACGCAAATATTTTGCTTTGGATGATGAGCAAACAATTGCCATCCTTGAGTTTCCTCTATACCGTTTGGTGTCCCTAGAAATGGATAAGATTATCACTGAACAAAAAGAAAAATTAAAAGAGAAAAAAGGCATAGTCTCTCTACTTAAATCACCCAAAAAGATTTGGAAAGAAGTACGAAATGAATTCGAAGAAATCGATAAAAAATATGGGGACAAAAGAAAAACCAAGTTTGGTGCCAGTGAAAGTATTGAATTTAACGCTGAAGATTTTATTGAACATGAAGACGTTCATGTTGTTCTAAGCCAAAACGGATGGATTCGGAAACTTAAAACCATTAGCGACCCATCCTCTCTGAAATTTAAAGAAAACGATAAATTATTGGGCACTACGTCATGCAACACAAAAGATCTTTTAGGGCTTTTTACTTCATTTGGTATTGCTTATGTCGTAAAGGTTTATAACTTACCCTCCACAAGAAGTGGTTTTGGTGAACCCATACAAGGACTTTTTAACTTTGCAGATGGAGAAAAGGTAATAGGAATGATTCGTTTTCCAGCAATCCCAAAAGACAATGCAACCGGCCAAAGTAGCTTAGGTTTTGAAGATGAGGCCGAATATATGGTTGCTAGTGCTAATGGTTATGGCTTCCGTTTTCCAATCTCAAATTTAGGGGAAACCACTCGATCAGGAAGAAAAATTATGAGCCTGAAAGATGATGACAAGATGATTGCATTTGCTCCCGTCACACAGGATCATTTATTTCTCGCAACGGCTGAAGGAAAAGGTTTGGTTATAGCAACTGAACATATCACTCAGTTAAGTGGATCTGGAAAAGGTGTCATTTTAATGAAAACCAAAGATAGCCAATTGGTAGGGATTAAATTTGTTAGCTTGAAAGACAAGATCACACTTTCTTTTGATTCGGGTAAAGACAAAGAAATCACTGTCAAAAGTGTCCGAGTTTGCAATCGAGGTACTCAAGGTGTAATTCTTTCTAAACGAAAAACCATCGTAAAAATTACATAAGAATATGGCTAAATATAACTCTAAAGATATTCAGGTTCTTGAAGGTTTAGAACCCGTACGCAAAAGACCAGGAATGTATATAGGGTCTACTTCTTCCGCTGGGCTTCATCACTTACTTTGGGAAATCCTTGACAACAGTGTTGACGAAGCTTTGAACGGATATTGCGATAAAATTGAAATCTCTCTTACGGACGACCATGGAGTTACTATTAAGGATAATGGCCGCGGCATTCCTGTAGACCTTTTCAAAAACACCAAAAAGAGCGCAATGGAGATTTTATTCACAACTCTCCATTCTGGAGGAAAGTTTAGTCAAGACAACTACAAAGTATCAGGCGGATTGCATGGTGTTGGAATGGCAGTAGTTTGCGCTCTTTCAAAATCTTTAGTAGCTACTTCTCGCAGAGATGGGTTTGAATGGACTCAATCCTATGCGAAAGGAAAACCTCTATCAAAACTTAAAAAGGGGAAGGCTACGCGCTCTTATGGGACCACCGTATATTTCCAACCAGACCCTACAATATTCCCTAAAGTTGAATTCAGCACCAAATTAATTATGGAACGGGCTGAATCTAAAGCATTTCTCAATAAAGGATTGAAAATAAACTTTATTGAAAGTAAAAACAAGCACACCTTCCATTATCCCGACGGCATACAAGATTACATAAAGAAGATCGTAGGAAAAAAATCTACTCTAATGGAAAACCCAATTTATGTTGAAAAAAAAGACAAGTTATTACGATTAGAAACCACTTTTTTATGGACACCTGACACAGACACTCAAGTTCTTTCATTTGCAAACTCGATTCGTACTGTCGATGGCGGAACCCATGAAATTGGTTTCCGAAATGGCACAACAAAAGCCATGCGCGCGTATATAGAAAGGAGAAAACTTCTCCCTAAAGAAATCTCCTCCATAACCAGTGATGATGTCCGTGAAGGATTAATCGCTATAATTAATGTATACCTACAAGGTGAAGTAGAATTTCAAGGTCAAACAAAGGGTCGTTTAAATTCTGAAATCGCATCTCAGGTTGAAGTAGTTATCAAACATAGTCTTGAACATTTTCTTAATGAAAATCAGACTTTAGGGGATACCCTGGCCAACCGCATCATTTTATCTGCACAGGCAAGGATTGCCTCTCGACAAGCAAAAGAAGCAGTTCAACGAAAAACTAATATTTCACATCGTTTAAATCTTCCCGGAAAACTTTCTGATTGCGCGACAACAGATAAAGATCAAGCTGAATTATTCATTTGTGAAGGAGATTCTGCAGGAGGATCCAGCAAACAAGCCAGAGACCGGAAAACACAGGCCATTCTTCCGATTCGTGGAAAAATTCTCAATGTTGAAACCGCATCCCTCGCAAAAACCATGGCTAATTCTGAAATACAAAATCTTGTTTCTGCTTGTGGCACTGGACTATTGAATAAATTTGACTACAGCAAATTACGATATGGAAAAATTATTATAATGACCGATGCGGATGTAGACGGAGCACATATTTGTACACTTTTGCTCACCTTTTTTTATAGGTGCATGCCAGAAATTATTCGTAACGGACATCTTTTCATAGCCCAGCCCCCCCTATACCGAATTGATGTAGGAAAAAAGCTTTATTACGCCGTTACCGAAGAAGAAAAGGATAGAATTGTAAAAAATTTAAATGGAACTCAATTTGATATCGGTAGATTCAAAGGTTTAGGAGAAATGCCAGCCTCTGATTTAAGGGAAACAACTATGAACAAAAAATCCCGGTCCTTAATAAAAGTTTCCTTAAATAATGCTGAAAATGCTAGCGAAGCGGTTTCCCAGTTAATGGGTAAAAATGCCGAAGCCAGATATATTTTTATTAAACAAAAAGCAGAGTTTGCTAAAGACCTTGATGTTTAACCCTCCTCATTTTTTGTTCGTTAATACTCCTCATACTTAACCCTTCGTTCCTACATCTCACGTAAACACTCTAAGACTGGTTCCAGCGTTCATATCAGCAATGGCAGTTTTTAATAGATCAATGAGTAGAACCAATTGAACCTCTTAGTTCTTGCTCCCATTCGTGAATTTTCTTTAGCGCATTTAAAGCTATTTTCTGATTTCGCTCCTTTTTATCACGTATTTTTATCCCTCC
>CAJWOD010000107.1 GCA_913044145.1 uncultured Nitrospina sp.
GTGATTATAGTTTTTTTTGCTATTTTTGCGTTAGAATATTTTTTAGCGCGATCAGAGAAAAGAAATGGCTTTTAAAATTTTGTAGCAGGATTCCCTTTCATGAAATTATCCGGACAAGTTCGCAAGATGAATGTGGAGCTAGGAGCTCCGATCCATTACTTCCTAAGTTTGAATAAAGAATCACATTCTCTGAACCCTTATATCGGGAGTAAATTGAAAATCGAATGGCGGGGAATCATTACTTGTATTGAGTGTGGCAAAAAAACTAAAAAATCCTATGACCAAGGGTACTGTTTTGTCTGTTCTCGCGATTTACCCGAAAATGCAATGTGCTCAGTTCGCCCAGAATTGTGTGAGCATGAAAACGGTAACGAAGCGGCGAAAGAATTTTGGAGAACCTATTGCAATATTGATCATTTTGTTTATCTGTCTTTAACTAGTGGAGTAAAGGTAGGGATCACCCGACATTACAATATTCCTGATCGTTGGATAGACCAGGGAGCTGTAAAGGGTTTGATTATTGCTAAGGTGCCGGAACGAATTCTTTCTGGAAAAATCGAAGTTGCTGTCTCCAAATATTTTGCAGATAAAACCAATTGGAGAAAAATGCTGAAAGGGAAATTCGAAGATTTAGATTTATTTGAATTTCGCGAGAAAGCTCATCAATTGTTCCCGGAAGACTTAAAATGTTATGCCCTCGCAAACGAAAAAGTCCAAAGCCTAGTTTACCCGGTGGAATCCGTGCCGGAGAAAATAACTAGCCACAACCTTGATAAAGTGCCAAAATTTGAAGACAGACTGACAGGAATAAAAGGTCAATACCTTATTTTTGAAACCCGAGTTATCAACATGAGAAAATACTCAGGTTATCATATCGATTTTAATTTCGATTGACCAAAACTCGAGAGGATTAAGCAGCTTGGGTTACAATTTTCCCGATGAATGCGGGTTCCGAGCTTTCATTTTTCTCGTGGGCGGGGTTAGGGAGCAACTTTGCTACCTTAATATCTTTTGCCAAGCCAAGTTTTTCTAGGAAGCAGAGAGCCCACCAGGTCATATCGATTTCCCATGGGCGAAGGCCGTGACGGGCAGATTTGGGAAAGGCATGATGGTTGTTGTGCCAACCCTCTCCCCAGGCTAAAAGCCCTACCCACCAACAATTAGTGGAAAGGTCATCCTTAAGCGGAAAAGTGACATAACCAAATGTGTGGGCTGCGCTATTTACAAGCCATGTAGAATGGTATGCAATTACTAAGCGGACGAAAATTCCCCAGACAACCCAGGGAAATCCACCGATCTGCAAAAAGATGAGGCCTAGCACGACTTGAATTAAGATAAAGTATTTATCTAAAAATTTATAAAACTTATCATTGCTGAAGTCTTTAGTGTAATCGCTTAGAATTTTTTTATCATCAAACTTAGAATGATTGAACAACATCCAGGTAACATGAGACCACCAAAATCCTTTTTCTGCGCTATGCGGGTCTTCAATAGTATCTGAACCCGCGTGATGGATTCGATGTTGTCCGACCCATTTTATGGGGCCATTTTGACAAGCAAGGGTTCCACAAAACACAACAAAATAGGCCAGCCATTTAGGTAGAGTAAAACCGCGGTGAGTTAAATAACGATGATAACCCAGACAAATTCCTATCGATGCTGTTAACCAGTACATGAAAAACATTAAAGCAACCGCACTCCAGGAAAAAGCAAAAGGAAAAAAGGCAAATAACGCCATCCCGTGAATCACGATAAAGTGACTAAGAGCAATTGGGTTAAACTTGAGTAGATAATCTGGGGTTGATTCAGTCGTCATTTAAAGCCTCTATAGTTCAATTTTTTTACTGCTATATGTTATCCTTATTTAAGGAAACTCCTGTGTAAAACTTATGTAATATTGTCCATCGTCATGAGTCTTAATTGAATTGCTAATTGGACTTTTCTTTGGTCTCAGGCATTGGTGAAAAGGGGAGAATATGGGAACTGATTGGTGTAAATATTTTGGAGTTGTCGGATGAATAAGTTGAGGGCATTGTTCCACCCCATCATGGTTTTTATTGGGGTACAGATTGCCTGGATCGTTCTCATGGTTGTTTGGATAAACTGGTACCTTGAAAATAACCTTTCTATAAAAGAATTTGCCCAAGAACTTCGTCCCGATTTATTTACGGCTGAAGTAGAATGGTTAATTTTGTTTGAAGGTTGCTTCCTTATGCTTCTTATTCTTTCTGGTGTTTATGTTATTTTTGTCTATTGGAATAAACAAAACCGTTTGAACCAGATGCAAAGTAATTTTGTTGCCAGTGTATCGCATGAATTAAAATCTCCTCTTGCATCTATCCAGCTTTATCTTGAGACCTTGAAGTATCAAGATGTTTCTAAAGAAGACAGTAAAGATTTTATCGAGACGATGTTATCAGACACGGCCCGTCTTTCTGGATTGATAGAAAACATTCTACAATCTAGTAAAGCCGACCCAAAAAGCATGGAACTGCAGACCCAAAAAATAGATCTTGGGCAATTCCTATCTGAGGTGGTAAATGACCACAAACGACAGTTCGAAGAAAAGAATTGCGAAGTGAAATTACAATTGGAAGCTTCTCCAGTATTAATTTTGGATAAAAAGGCTCTGCAAATGGTTTTTAATAATCTCATTGGTAATGCTTTGCGTTATTCCCCTGTGGGTTCTTCACTTAAAATCCATTTGCATAGGACAGGAAGGTTTTGGGATATAGATTTTATGGATAAGGGGATTGGATTTGAAAAAAAGGATATGAAAAAAGTTTTTAAAAAGTTTTACAGAGTGCAAAATAAAGATACTCAAAATATAGAAGGTGCGGGATTAGGATTGTTTATCTCCCATGAAATTGTAAAAAATCATAAAGGTAGACTTAAGGTTATGAGTCCAGGGCGTGGCCAGGGGTCTGTATTTACTGTATCTCTTCCAATAAGCCGTGGCCTGACTGTTTGATTAGGATATTTCAAAAAATAAAAATTAATGGTTGATGCAAAAAAAATATTGGTAGTAGAAGACGAATCGCATCTTGCGAAAGGGCTTCAGTTTAATCTCGAACGCGAAGGCTATATCGTGTCCCTGGTGGACAACGGCGAATCAGCGATTGAATTGCTAGGTAAGCAACCCTTTGATTTAATGATCCTCGATATCATGTTGCCTAAAGTAAACGGCATTGAAGTTGCCAAGAGAGTGCGTAATAAAGATATAAGATTTCCTATTTTAATGCTGTCCGCGAAATCTTCCGACGAGGACAGGGAATTG
Organism: uncultured Nitrospina sp.; assembly: GCA_913044145.1. Classification (GTDB taxonomy): domain Bacteria; phylum Nitrospinota; class Nitrospinia; order Nitrospinales; family VA-1; genus UBA8687. The sequence continues at coordinate 3,278 of CAJWOD010000107.1, forward strand.
GGTCTTGAAGCCGGGGCTGACGATTATTTAACCAAACCTTTTCATTTGCCAGAACTATTGCTCAGGGTCAAAGGTATCTTACGTAGATGGGAATGGTATAAAGAACCGGTTCATGATCAGGAGGTGTTTCATTTTGGTGGTATGTGGATTAATTTTGTTAACGGTAGAGCCAAAGGCAGCTCGGGTGAGTTTTATTTGACAGCAAAAGAAGCATTATTGATGCGTTTATTGGTTTCGCAAAAAGATAATATTGTTAGGCGTGAAGAGCTTTTGGAAAAAGTGTGGGGATATGATCCGCAAACAGAAACACGTACTGTAGACAATTTTGTTGCTCGCCTAAGGAAGTATTTTGAGAAGAAACCACAATCGCCGCGATACATCATTACCCACCGGGAAAAAGGCTATGAATTCAAATCTTGATCAATAGCAGTCTGAAATAAGTTAGAATCATTTAGCTAAAAAATTTTATTCTTAAATGCTTGCTGAATATTAGGTAAACTCTCTTTTATGCCTTCTGAGGAAACATTATCAAGGTAGGGGCAAATTCCTAGGATAGGGATTCCGGAAAATTCTTCAAGCAATTCCCCTTGCTTTATTTCAACATCGCTTAGGACATCAGCTTCATGCTGATTCAGTATAATTCCTTTTATTTTTAACCCATATTGTTGTGCCGCGTTGATCGTTAGCAAAGTATGATTCAAGGTGCCAATTCGAAGACGGCTTACAATGATAAGAGGCAATCCTATTTCAAGAGCTAGATCTGCAACGCTGTATCTGTAGGTTATCGGAACCAATAATCCTCCTATACCTTCAATCATCATCATCCTGTGACGGGATCTTAAAACTTTAAATTTTTCTACAATGGTGGAGGGTTGTATCTGGACACCTGCGATTTGAGCAGCTTGATAAGGTGATGCCGGGGTTTTGAGTCGATAGGGACAAACCTCTTCTTCTGCATCGGTGCTACCAGAACTTTCCATAAGAAATTTTGCGTCGGAATTAGCGGAGGAACTGCATGCTGGGTCTACACCAGTTTCGATTGGTTTCATAACCCCGACATCTATGTCCTGGCTTTTAAATAATGTTGTCAGGCAGGCGGTCACCACTGTTTTGCCAATACCGGTATCCGTGCCTGTTATAAAGAATCCGTCCACGATTTTTTTTTGAGGTTTTTCTGTGAAATAAAAAACTGATATAATTATTAACGGCTTCCACGAAGGAGGCAAGTTTTTAATCCATAAATAGGCCGAGAAGGTTATGGGATCCAAGAAACTGGAAGTGGTTTGCCCCTGCTGCGAAACAAAGTTGCAGATAGATAAAAAGACAGGTGAAGTAATTTGGGAGGAAAAGAAAGAAAAACCAATGCCTTCTTTGTCCGATATGGTGAATAACCTAGATAGCCAGCAAGAAGAAAAAGAAAGCCTTTTTAAAAAGAACAGGGCAACCGAGAGGGAACGTAGTCGGCTTCTCGATGAGAAGCTAAAAGAATCCCTTAAACATGTTGACCGCTCTTCTGAAAAACCTTTGCGTGATTTTGATTTCGACTAGCCAAGCCACCCTTGAATGTTTTCCTG
>CAJWOD010000108.1 GCA_913044145.1 uncultured Nitrospina sp.
TGGATGCAGGAAGATGCCTGGCAAAAGGAAGCAAAATGGTTCACCTGGGATGAAGCTATAGAATTGGCAAATTATTTCAATAGCATTAAATTTGGAGGGTTTCAGGATTGGCGACTTCCCACTGAAGATGAGATAAAATCCCTATACCACGAAAAAGCCTCGAATCAGGATAAATATGGGAATGAAATCCATTTATGGCCGGCTTTTCCTTCCGGAGGGTTAGCAACCGTTTGGTTGAAAGGTGAATCTGGACACGAGGGGACCTTATTTGACTTTAAAAATGGAGAGTTTAGACCCATGTATAAAAGTAAAAGTGGCCGAATGACTGTTCGCTTAGTCCGAGGGGAAATGCTGAGTTAAATCAACTTGTTTCACATAAAAATTATTTTTAATCCAATTATAATGTGGTTTAACAAAATATCGTGTAATTATGGAATACGATGAGATACTTAAAAAATATGGTGACATACCTTTGTATTTCTCCCATTACTATAATTTCTTATTCATATTTAAAAGTACAATCCTCGAGAACGGCGAACAGATAACTTTGCATTTGGGAGGGAATATGGAAAAGGTTTCTGCTCTCGTGATCGATGCTAAAGAACCTATGACTCTAAATGAAAACGGAGAGGGCGAAATTGCCTTCATCAAAGATGAAGATAAAAAAGTTATCTGGAAAAACGACCAGTAATGTTAGAAGTTTTGATTACAAGTTATACGGTTACAAAGTTACAAGCAATGTTGGATTAAATATGTGTATGTTTGTTCAAATATATATAAGACAAAATATTATCTAAACAACAATTTCCGGGGATTTAGATTGAATAAAAAACGTTTGACTATAATTGCAGGGGGACTTTGGTGCATTATTGGTCTTGTTCTCGTTGTCCGCGGATTGAGCTTATATCAACTCGCAGAAATGGAACAGCAAGCTACTGAAATAGCGATCACCATTTCTGGAATCGCTGCAGGTTTGATCGGTCTTATTAAAGGGAAATTTGTATTGAGTAAAACAGCGCATCGGAATAAAAATCGTATTTACAATCTAGATGATCCAGTAGCGCTGCAGGATATCTTTTCCAAGCCCTTTTATTTTTTGATTCCCATGATGATGGGATTAGGAATACTGCTTCGATCTTATAACGAATACTTTGGTGGATATATAGTTGTTGCAGCTATTTATTGTGGAATAGGTATGGCATTAATTGTTTCTAGCCGAGTTTACTGGTTTACAGAATCTAAAATTCGGAAGCCCGAAAACCCTTAAATAATAAATTCAATAATGAAAAATTTCTTTCTCACTTTGCATATGATTTCAATGTGTCTGGTTATTGGTACCCTATTTCTACAATCCCTCACTGTAGTTTTTCGATTACGCCTAAAATCTGCAGAAGAAGCAATGGGACTTGAGAAAACTCAATCCCGTATTCATAAGTTCATCTACTACCCCATACTTGGAGTCACCCTGATATCTGGAGTCGTCCTCGCTGTAAAAACGGGGGCATTTTCTGAAGGCAAATGGCTGCACCTAAAATTAACTCTCCTAGTGATCCTGATTATACTGGGTGCTCAAAATGGAAAGCAGATTAAAGAAGCTGTTCTTCCAAAAAAATATGCGATGATGGTACACATTGCCATCTTCATTGTAGGCGCCTGGATGATTTATCTAGCTACCATCAAACCTTTTTAAATGGATATTCTGTTTACACTTGTTGCAAGCGTCGTTTTGATCATCGGCTTTCTCGTAGTCTGCCGGGTTGCGGACGAAGAAGATGATGAAGAGGAATCTAGCGATGGTACCGATAACTTCTGAACTAACCACCCAAAAAGCTTTCAAACGACTAGAAAGACAAGCATCAAGTTGTCGGATTTGTCCTGCCCTTGCCGACCAACCTGCAGTATTGAGTTCGGCTAACGGTAACCTAAACACCAAAATCGTTTTCGTTGCAGAAGCTCCCGGCCGCTTTGGTGCGGGTCGCACCGGAGTACCTTTTCATGGCGACAAATCTGGGGACAACTTTGAAACTCTACTAAAACATATTGGTTTAACCCGATCGGATATATTTATCACCAACGCCGCATTATGCAATCCGCTTGCAAACGGAAATAACCGGCGACCAAAATTAAGCGAAGTGAAAAACTGCTTACCTTTTTTAAAAACAATACTGGATCTCATTCGTCCTGAAATTGTTGTTACATTAGGTTCTGTTGGCCTCCAGGCGCTCAACCTCCTATTGGGAACAAAGTATCAACTTAAAAATAAGGTGGCCCAACGCCTCTCCACTCCCAACTTCATCCTCTTCCCTCTTTATCACCCAAGCCCGCGCGTCACTAATTGGATGCGCCCTCTTATCCAACAAAAAAAAGATTTCAAAAAAATCCCATGGAGTACTTCCAGCGGCAAATGAGTAAGTCTTTTTGAGGGTTTAAGTTTTTTGGGTTGTGCATAACAAGGCTATCTAATATTTATCCTCATAGAGATTGACAAAGGTAAGCAGAGATTTTATATATTTATATGGAACAGGAGGTGAAACATGTATTACAACAATAACTTTCCCGAGTCTTTTTTTAAAAAAGGACACAGTAACCTTACCTGGGGAACGGTTCTTTTGGGCAGTGTCTTGTTCTTTCTAGCCATTTTTATATTTGTCTATCCAGCATTGATTGCGTACCTCATCGCTACAATTATATTATTTGCTGGTTTGTTCGCACTTGTAATTGGTTGGAAACTTTGGAAATTTCGAAATGCAATCATAAAACTTGACAGCTTAGAAGGCGAACATTCCTACAATAGGGCATCTGGAACCGTTCGCAGCCATTTCACCTATATAAGATGGTGAGCTATGAAGTTTAGTCGTATTGCTGGCATTGAAAAGGATTGGAGTCGAATAACACTTGGTTGTTGGCAAATTGCGCCTAGCGATGGTTGGGGAGATATTTGTTCTCCCAAAGAAGCAGAAAAGGTAGTGCAAACTGCACTTGATCATGAAATCACCGCCTTCGATACCGCAGAAGGTTATGGAGACGGTGAGTCAGAACGTCGTCTCGGAAAAGCATTAGGGTCACAAAAAGATTCAGTCATCATTATTTCAAAAATATGGCCAGAATCCGACCAAAGACTTATGGATTACCAGAACGCCCTCAACAATTCTCTCAAAGCTTTGAACAGAGATTACGTTGATCTTTATCTAATGCATTGGCCAGGAAATTATTTTAACAGTCATGAAAAAAGTGCCCGGCTCATAGAATATATGCTAGCTCTCAAGCAAAGCGGCAAAACAACAGCCATAGGTCTTTCAAATTTCAAGGCTGATGATTTGGAATTGCTTGGAGACAGTATTAAAGAATTTTCTCTCAACCAAGTTCCTTATAGCTTACTAGACAGAAGTTATGAAGGAAAAACTCGAGATCTATCCAAGAAAAATGATATGCAGTACATGGCCTTTTCGCCAACAGCGCAAGGACTTCTCGCTCGTACTTTGAAGGATGAGGACCTAAAACTTCCAACTCGGCGAGCACACCACCTCTTCCAACCTTCTACCTACCCGGAAGCAAAAAAGGTTTGGGAAGTTGTACGCAGGATCGCTAACGAATTAGATTGCAACCCGATTGAGGTTGCCATTGCTTGGGTACTTCAACAAGAAAATATTTTTACCGCTATCATTGGTTCTCGCAAACCTCAACAAGTGACTGAGTTTGCCCCTGCAGGAGATCTGAAATTAAGTCAGGGTCATCTCTCTCGCCTAACAGAAGCCAGCAACGCCTTTCCAACTGCCAAGCTTTAGAAATACTCATTTCTTCCTTTTCCTATTTCACCTAAACCATTATGATAAAGTAATGAGCGATGACGAAAAATGGGAAGAACCACTCGAAGATAATGGCCTAACCTTAGGGCCGGAAGAGACCCTACAAAATGAAATAGAAAAATCTAAATCACTCAAGGTTGATCGCCTGCGGCTTAGAGATGAAATTACACAGCTCAAAGCACAAAATAAAGACCTGAAAGAAAAGAACCAACAGCTCCATCAAAGAATAAAAGCTTTAAATAATGACGTTTCTTCACCAGGAACCCCTCGAAATAGCCCCATACTAAAAATAAGTTTCTGGGGTCCATTCCTTTTTGTAATTCTAGCACTTTTGAGTCTTCTTTCATTTTTACGCAACTAACAAGACTTGTTGGATATTTAGGTATTTTTTGTTAAGATATTAATAACTATAGAGATAGTAGAATCGTTTATCTCTATTTTTCCATCCAATTAGTACGCCCTATAACCGGCGATACAATAGCTGTGACCCAAAAAATATCAACCTTTGTATTGAGAGGAAAACCAAATGTGGGTATATGAATTTTTTCATGTGATTATCGGAATTTTGTGGATAGGCTTGTTATATTTCTTCAATCTGGTTCAAGTTCAATCCATGCCTAAAATGGTTGAAGCAGGCGCGGCAAAACCCTATACGCAGATTATTCTTCCAAAAGCTTTGTTTCTATTTCGCCACGCTGCCCTGTGGACAGTTATCACAGGAATCGCATATTACATGGCGGGTCGTGGAGTTGTACAAGGTATCCCCAGCGGAGAAATTATGATCGGTATGTTGCTCGGCATCATCATGGCAGGTAACGTCTGGTTCATAATCTGGCCGAACCAGAAAAAAATCATAGCAGGTGAGCTTGAAGGTGACGCGCTGAATAAAGCAAAAAGAATGGCGTTTCTCGCAAGCCGCACCAATGCATGGCTCTCCATTCCTATGTTAATCGGAATGATCTCTGCAAACCACGGCGGTATCGCGTTCTAACTTTCTGGGAACGCCTGTTGGAAAAAGGCAAAAACTTATAGGGCCAGCAAA
>CAJWOD010000109.1 GCA_913044145.1 uncultured Nitrospina sp.
TCAACCAAATTTCTATATATCGCAGGAGAAGACCCCATTGGGTCTTTTTATAGACCTCAACTAGTGAAAGAGGCGCTCAAAACTGTTCCATTCTTAATTGTCACAGATGTTTTCATGACTGAGACAGCCAGAATGGCAGATTTAATTCTTCCCTCTTCCACATATGCAGAAAAAGATGGAACATTTACAAATATGTCCAGACATGTACAAGGAGTAGCGTCTGCGGTTCTACCCCAAGGCACTTCAAAACCCGATTTTGATATCTTGATTGAATTGGCAGAAACATTGGGTAAACCATTTGAACATTCTACCGTTCTTGAAATCCAGCAGGAGATTGAACAAGCAGCACCAATTTATCAGGGAATGTTTCCTGGTAAAGAATCAAAACAGTGGGTTCCTGCTCCATCTAATAAAAAACCTACATTGAAGATTAATTCTGCTGAAAATACGTCTGAAACAAGTCACGAAAATTATCCATTCACCCTGCAAACTAGCAATCATATGTTTCATATTGGAAGTTATAGTCAACGGGCTAAGGCATTAGTTGATATAGGCCCTGAATGTATCGCTGAAATCCACCCGGAAGATGCAAAAGGATTAGGGGTTTCTTCTGGAGATCAAGTTACCATAGAATCTTCGAGCAATAAGGTCCAAGTAAAAATTAAAACAACAAAAGTAACAAGCCCAGGCATGATTTACGTTCCGAAGAATTGGCCTGAGGTTGCTGTCAACGATTTACGTAATGGTGAAGAGGGCTTAATACAAGTAAAGTTATCCAAATCCAGTTAATCCATACAAACTAATTTTGAAGCTATGACTGACTTAAAAGAGAATCTACATACCGACCATATGGTTCTGAACATGGGCCCATCGCATCCTGCGACACATGGGACGGTAAAATTTCTACTGACTTTAGATGGAGAAACTGTTGTCAATCTGGATGTAGAAATTGGGTATTTACATCGCGGTTTTGAAAAAATGTGTGAAAGTGTTACCTATGCAAACGTTTTTCCATATACCGACCGATTGAACTACTGCTCTGCGATTATGAATAATATCGGGTTTGCATTGGCGGTAGAGAAATTATGTGACATTGAAATAACAGAACGTTGTAAATACATTCGTGTTGTGACTAATGAACTCGCACGAATTTCAGATCATTATACTAATATTGCGGCAGCTGCATTGGAGCTCGGGGCCCTGACCGCCTTTATCTATTTTGTAGAAGCAAGGGAAATTGTCTGGGATTTACTCGAAAAGGTTTGTGGCGCCCGGCTTACTTCCAACTATATCCGAATTGGTGGTTTGATGTGTGACCTTCCTCCGGGGTTTGATGAGGATCTAAAAGCTGCGTATCCTAAATTGGATGATCTTTTTGAAGACGTAGATAAGTTGCTCACTAAAAACAGAATATTTATTGACCGCATGGAAAATACGGGTGCAATTCCTGTAGAAAGTGCTATTTCATGGGGATTCACAGGCCCTTGCTTAAGAGCAGCAGGCGTGGACTATGATGTACGCAAAAATCATCCTTATCTCTGTTACGACAAACTCAACTTTGACATTCCTCTGGGTAAAACGGGAGATAATTTTGACCGGTATTTAGTTCGAATGGAAGAGATCAAGCAGAGCCTTAAAATTATTAAACAAGCTATGCGTGATATGCCTGATGGCCCTATTAATGTCGATCACCCCTATTTAAGAAACCCTGCCAAACCCGATGTCTATAAACGAATGGAGGAAATGATCGCCCATTTTAAAATGGTTATTGACGGGTTAAAACCTCCTGTTGGGGAAGTATATTTTCCTACAGAAGCTGCTAATGGAGAACTTGGGTTCTATATAGTAAGTGATGGCTCGGGCAAACCTTATAAATGCCGTGTCCGACCCCCCTCCTTCACTTTAACGCAAGCTATGCCTGAAATGTGTGAAGGAGGCATGCTAGCAGATATTATACCCACATTCGATATGATCAACATGATTGGCGGCGAATGCGATCGCTAGCACTCCTATTTAATAAACCAAACCCAAATAATAGCTAGCATGTTCCCTAATACAGGTTAATAGTTATTCTGGGAGGGTTTGACCTATAAAAACCTTTATACTTTAAAAAACATCTCTTGAAACACCGCGCTCGCGACCACGTCCCCCAGGAGTACGACCCAGCGATGAGGTAAAAACATCTCCCTGTTGTACTAACCCATCGTGTGCAGTGCGGATCGTGCCAATTCTATTTTCTTTGATTTCATTGGCAGCTTCATCAATAAGCTCTTCTTCTTTCTTTTTGGCATCGCTCTTTTGTGCTTCGGCCGTATTTTCAGTTTTAGCAGCAACTTCTTGTGGCTCAGAATCACTTTCAATGGACAGGTCTTCGGCTTCTGCTTCTTTCATGGAACCTTTAAAATTTTTAATACTGCGACCAAAAGCAGACCCTATCTCTGGAAGTTTTCCGGCGCCAAAAATAATCATGATAATTATTAGAATAACCATTAATTCTGGAAAACCGATTCCCATCATAAGACTATCTCCTTAAGACTGTTTTATAAATTAAGTTTAGCAAAATAAGAACTGAATTGACAGGGGTTTAAAGCTAAACCTATGAATTACATATTTATTGACCTTCCCTCTAAAAACATTAATGCAAAGTTGACCACACTTTCTAATCAGTCTATATTACTATTCTCAAACAAATAGTAAACAATGAGCTTTTAAAAACGGATGGTTTTAATGAATAATGATGCTTCTATCGACATAGAAAAACTGGTGTTAGATAAAATTGATAAAGGTGTTGTTGGCTCCAGCCTTTGTCTAGAGAATCGCAAACTTGGTGATGACGGTATTTTAAAATTATCTAATTTAGAGATTTTATCTGAAGTTATCTGCTTAGAATTAGGTGAAAATAATATCAGTGATGAAGGTGTGCATACATTGTGTAACTCACCCTATATAGAAAATTTGAAGACTTTAAATTTAAAATCAAATAACATCACTGAATTAGGGGCAAAATCTTTAGCGAACTCACCTAAGTTAAAAAAACTGGAGCATTTAATTCTTAAATTTAATCGAATTGGGGAAATGGGGGCTAGTTATTTAGCTCAATCAGAAACTCTGACGAATTTAAGTACTCTTGACCTTTTCCGCAATAGAATTGGAGATACTGGAACTAAAATTATTAAAAATTCTAAAATCTTCCGAAGTGTGAGCCGAATGAGGCTTGACTAAAGTTAATGGATTTATCTAAAGTATTTCCTCGCAGTCCAAAGCAAAAAATAGCTGGTTTAGTTCATTTGGGCCGAATGATCGACAAAGCCCGTGCATATAAAGAAAAAAAACTAGCAGATTATATTTATCCCTGCCCCCTTGATAATATCATTTTAAATTTTTTATGCATCGAAGCGGATACATTCGCAAATATAACTGTCGAAAAAAAAGAAGAGGAAATCAGTAACTGGGTTAAAGGGTTAATCAAATCTAAAACACCGAACGATTTGGTTTTGATTAACAAAATAATTCTTGAAAAAAAACCTGATTCTGAAGATCGCCTGCAATACTATAATAAAACAAGGGATAAAATTGATCCATCAAGGTCTGATGTAACAACATGGGCAGACCTTATGGATCTTGAAGAAGGACGTTTTCCCAAAAAAGTTTCTTAAGAGTCATCCATAAGGCAAGCTCTTGCCTAAAGGGTAAATTTCTCTAATGCAAGACTCACGACAACAAAAAAACCTTGGAAGGTTTAGCAAAATTCAACCAATAAAGAAATCAAAATTAAAGAAGCCTTTGCTTGTTTATTTATTCTCCGTTCTTCTTTTTTGCCTATCAACTGGGCTTATTGGTGCTGGTTTTATTTATTTTTACTACTCCAGCGACCTTCCTGACGTTGGCAAGCTTAAAGATCATCAACCCAGCACCATCACTCAAATCTATTCGGTCGATAACGAAAAAATTGCGGAATTTTATATTGAAAAAAGAATCATAATTGCATTGGAAGATATTCCATTGTCATTGAAACAGGCCACTCTGGCGGTAGAGGATTCAAATTTTTATTCCCATTTTGGGATTGATCTCAAAGCTATTTTTCGGGCCTTTATAACCAATTTGAAGGCTGGGCATATTGTAGAGGGAGGTAGCACTATTACTCAGCAGTTGACCAAAACAATGTTTTTATCTAGAGAGAAATCCCTTCCAAGAAAAATTAAGGAAGCAATTTTGGCATTACGTTTGGAGTTTGTTTTTTCTAAAGATGAAATTCTTGAGATGTATCTAAATCAAATTTATTACGGTCATGGTACTTATGGTGTAGAGGCTGCTGCCCGAAACTATTTTGGGAAAAGTGTGAAAGATCTTACCATTGCGGAATGCGCTATGATTGCGAGTTTACCTAAAGCACCCAATAATTATTCTCCCTATAGAAACCCAAAGAAAGCTTTAAAAAGAAGAAATCATGTAATCCGACGAATGGCAGACATATCATTTATAACCAAGGAACAAGCTAATTCCTTTATGGAGGAAGAATTACATCTTGGTAAAGTAGAAAAAATGTTAAATAAAGCGCCCTATTTCGTAGAACATGTAAGACGTATTCTTGAAGAAAAATTTGGAAGTAATAAACTTTACCGAGCCGGCTTAAAGGTTTACACCACTCTAGACATGAAAATGCAGGAAACAGCACAACAAATAATTAAAAAGAATTTGCTCGTTTCAGACAAACGATACGGTTATAGAGGTCCCATTGGAACAGTAGATATTTCACGAGGAAAATTAACAGTCCAAAATACCATGA
>CAJWOD010000110.1 GCA_913044145.1 uncultured Nitrospina sp.
CCTAGAATTTTTTATTACAGTCAAAGAAAAGGTTGGGGATACTCAATATTTGATAAATTAAAGCCTTTAACGCCCTCACGTTTGGAAGCTCTCATTAGAAAGGGTGCCACCCACTACGTTATGGCTGCCAAACCGAATAGAATCAACCCTGAACTGCACTCTTTCCTGAAATCAAACTACCAACTTATACTTCAGGAAGAACATGTCACTATTTTTAAATTAAGTAAGAATTGAAATACAAATCTATGACAACCGCTAAAATATTTTTAAGGGCAATTATACCTACGTTGGGTTCTGATAATGGAAGTGGGAGCATCAATCAAGTTTAAGGCATACTAACTCCCCATATTTAACCGTTGACGCAAACCTTCAAATATTTCCCGCATAATTCCTTCCATATTATACTGGTAATTCCAATCAGGATAGTCTGCTTGAAATCGGCTTACATCACTGATCCACCAAATGTGATCTCCAAAGCGGTTTTTGTCTTCATAATTCCATGAAAGGGTATTACCTGAAATATCTTCACACATCTTGATAGCCTCAAGCATAGAACTATTACTATATCGACCACCCCCAATGTTATAAATTTTTGCAACTTTTGGGTTTTTGTAGAAATGGTACAATGCGCTTACAAGGTCAATACTATGTATATTGTCCCGAACCTGCTTCCCTTTATACCCAAATATAGTGTATGGTTTTTTTTGCATAGTGCATATCATCAAGTAGGAAAGGAAACCATGTAACTCCGTCCCTGAATGAGCGGAACCTGTTAGGCACCCACCTCTAAAACAAGCTGTTTTTATACCAAAATACCTCCCATACTCCTGTACCAATAGGTCTCCGGCTGCCTTAGAAACACCGAATAAACTATGGTTGCTTCCATCAATACTCATAGATTCATCGATCCCATTTTTATAAAATTGATGGTTGGGGTTCAATTCCCATCTTGTTTCAAGTTCTTCAAGAGGAAGAGTGTTAGCAGTATCTCCATAGACTTTATTTGTGGACAAGTGAATGAAGACCGCTTCCGGGCAAAACTTCCTGACCATTTCAAGGAGGACCAGAGTTCCGTTAGCATTAACAGAAAAATCTGTGATGGGATCTTTTGCGGCCCAATCATGCGAAGGTTGTGCAGCTGCGTGAATAACTAAACTAATCTCTTTTTCATATTCCCCAAACAAACCTTTCATTTCTTGTTCAGAGCGAATATCTAAAGAGTAATGGATGAAATCAGGAAACTCATCTTCCAATTGCATCCGATTCCACTCTGTTGAGGCTTCGTCGCCAAAAAACTTCTTTCGCATATCATTATCAACACCAATAACACGCATGCCTCTCTCAGAAAAAAAACGAACGGCCTCTGAACCTATTAACCCGGAAGAACCTGTAATGATTACTGTTTCCAATTTATTTTTCTATCAAGTTTTAATAGTTGATTTAACCGACGAATGAAGAACAATCTTTCTACCCATCCACTTTCTAAAAACTAGCCGAGATAATACTATAAAATAATTCGGCCCGGTGCTCATTAAATTAAAACTTGAAAAGCCCATATCTACTGAACGATTGATCCATGAAATAGGTACTTCCTTCACCTTAAAACCAAGTAAGATTGGTTGCAAACCAGTCTCAGCATTGGCAGCAAAATCATTGGATTCTAAAACTAAACACTTTAGCACCTCTTTTCGCATTAACTTAAGATTATTAGTGACATCTCGGAAATGCCTCCCCAATAAAATGTTAGCTACAATATGAAACCCTCGGTTAGCCAGAATTTTAGTGAAAGCATAATTTAAAAGCACACTTTCCCGGGAAAATCGGCTTCCTACAGCTACATCTGCCCCATTAGCAATTGCATCAAATAGTCCGGTCAGTTCAGGAAGCAAGTGTTGAAAATCACAATCCATAGTGAGAACAAAATCCCCATTTGCCGCATCAAAGCCATCTCTCAAAGCACGACCAACTCCATTTGGCATATTCCTGCGAATTAATTTAACCCGCGAATCTTTAAGCGCTAAACTCTCAGTTATTTTCGCAGTTTCATCTCGACTATTATCATCGACAACAATGATCTCTTTAATGTAATCTCCGTAACAAGCTTGTAGATTTTCAATTAATGGAGGAATATTTAGTTCTTCATTTCGGCTAGGAACCACCACTGACAGTCTACCCTTAAAACAATTATGCAGAGTCAGGCTAGACATGGAGCGTTTCCAATTTTCCTCTGCTGGTTTTTGCGCCCAGATAAATAATGATCCCGCAAAGTTTCTCACATAAGGAAAATTCTCGAGGATCAAACTAAGATTTTGCATTGGCCAAAGTAGTATTTTCGGGAGCGGAGGAAATAAAAAATCATAAGGAAGGATTTTTATTTTAATATAACCTATCTCAGAAAGTAAGGATGATAAATCAATGCGGTTAAAATGTTGAACTTTTTTAGTTCGTTTAAAAAAGAAAAATAATTTTGAAACCAGTCTTCTGAGCTTTTGATAAGGGTTCCATGGGTTTGGATCAAACAATAGGATTTGCCCCCCTGGTTTCAATAAACCCTTTAATTCAGATAACAACATTCCAGCGTTTTCATCTGTCAATAATTGGTATCCAACAATAAAATCAAAACGGCGCTCACTGAGTTTCCCGGGGAAACTGTCTAAATGGATTCGTTCAATATTTTCTTGGGAACAGCTATGCTTGTTTCCTTCATATATTTCTTTATTAAAAATAGCCGCGCAAATAGGGTTGCGGTTTCCATTCGCCGCAGAAATTTCTCGGGTCCACTGGCAAGAACCTGATCCTACTTCGAGAAGACTGTTCTCTGGGAATAAATGGAAAAGGTGGCGCACCATTTGAGCCCGCCATTTCAAGCGAATAGGAAGAAAATAATCAACATTTTTCCAATAATCTTCTCTTAATCGTTCTTGGTTTTTCAGCGATTCAATCAGATTCATTTCAAACTATTTATCATTAATAACTTAATTCAAATGTTATACATGGAAACACATAGGTAAGACAGAATATAAAGCATTAGATTTAGAAGGATCAAGCCCTCTGGAAGGGGGTCAGTTCTTAATTAGCTTACTTCTCATTATTGTCAAAGCGTCTTTAAAAAATGATTTAGCCATTTTATTAGATTTGTTACTAGATGACTCTCTTCCCATATCTATTATAAGCTGTACGATTCTACTTGGTTTGCGCAAAAAATGGATTACATAAAATAAAAACACACCGAAGTTAACCATCAAGGAAAGCTCCATGTCTCCGAATCGAGAATTATATGAAGTTTTCTTGGCTCCAAAATCCTGAAAAGTAAACAAACTCATCAAGTATTTATCATCAAACTCAGTAATAACTCCTGCCTTTTGCAGTGCCTGAAAGGATTCAGTGTTAGGTTGAGGAGAATATGCATTGAGATTGACGTTAGTAAAGCCAATAATAGCGCATTTAACGATGGCTCCATAAGTCCTTAAAACGCTCCGGTAGTCATCTTCAGGAAACCCGATTATGAAAAAACATCCCACATTAATTCCTGCTTTTAACGCGCAACGCGCAGAATCAAACATCTTGGGCAAGCTGACTTTTTTCTTTATCGCCTTTAATACACGAGGGTCACCCGATTCTGGAGCAAAAGAAAACTCGTGGCAACCTGCAGCCTTTAATTTTGTGGCAACCTCAAAATCAATACCTTCACTACGGGTTCCCGATGGCAGTTGAAAAGTGATTTTCATGTCACGCTTGAGTATTTCGTCACAAAAGCTGATTATCCAATCACTACGAACAATGGCTGTGAGATCTTCAAACTGAAAGTCAGAGGCGCCATACTTTTTTTGATACTCCTGCATCTCGTCTACAACCAGTTTATAATCTCTTGGAATCCATTCCGTGGTCCACATATTCGGGCTTGTGCAGAAGGTGCAAGAAAATGGGCAACCGCGTGTCGCCAGCATGGGCATGAACTTACCTTGAGAGGACCCATGGGGTTGATTGACTTCATGATATTTCTCAATATCAAATAAATCCCATGCTGGCTTTGCTATGGAATTAATATCTTTCATTCTATTTCGGCGGGGATTCACTTTTAATGTGCCTCCAGACTCCCTATAGGCTACTCCAGCAACATTTTCTAATGGTAAGCCTTTCTTGACATGTTCTAACAATTGAACAATCGTTTCTTCTCCTTCCCCCAAAACAACGCTATCTAAAGGAGCTTGTTCTAAAGAATACTCAGGAAAACCCGTTACATGCTCACCCCCCATTACTATGTGCGCATTTGGAAATAACTTACGAATTTTGAAAACCAATTCCCGCACATAAACCCAGTGAGAAGTAAACATACATCCCAAACCAATAACCTGGCTATCGGAGGGAATACGGTCAATAATTTGCTCTTGAGTCAATCCCCTTACTCGAATTTCATCTTTAAACATATGGTAATTTCTAGGTGCAGAACCAGGCCCATCCACAACAACGACATCATGACCTTCTTCACGTATTGCAGCCGCTATATATGCTAAACCAATAGGTGCCATGCTGATTGTAGAAACGAAGTTCGTCAGAGAGACAAACTTAGGAGGTTCTATAAGGCAGATTTTCATAAATTACTTGGTTATGATTACAATAACTTCGCATTCTATCATACAATTTGACTGGGTTATAAGTGATTGGAAAGAGTAGCCCCAAGGGGAATCGAACCCCTGTTTCCGGCGTGAGAGGCCAGCGTCCTAGCCGCTAGACGATGGGGCCAAG
>CAJWOD010000111.1 GCA_913044145.1 uncultured Nitrospina sp.
TCCATCTCTACTGTCTGTATGTCCTAGCCCCACAGAACAAATTCAACAACCGGTTTTACCTTTTACGACTTGATCAAGGGATACCAGTTGCTCAAGAAGATCTGATACCAGATCAAGTTTCAACATATTTGGACCATCAGACAGTGCTTTGCTAGGATCGGGATGGATTTCCATGAACAAAGCATCGCAACCCACGGCAACGGCCCCACGAGCAAGGTCGGGAATCATTTCACTTTGACCGCCACTTTTAGTCCCTTGTCCTCCTGGTTGTTGCAGACTATGTGTTGCATCGAATACCACAGGATAACCGTAGTCGCGCATCAATACGAGAGAGCGCATATCGACCACCAGATTGTTATATCCGAAAGTAGCTCCGCGCTCGGTGAGAAGAATATTGTTGTTACCGCTTTCTTCAAGTTTTACGACAACGTTCTTCATGTCCCAAGGAGCTAGGAATTGACCCTTTTTAACATTGATAGGTTTGCCAGTTTGAGCTGCTTTTACCAGTAAGTCGGTTTGCCGGCATAGGAATGCAGGAATCTGTAGTACATCTAAAATTTCTGCCGCTGGTTCGACTTCTTCCTCTTTATGAACATCAGATAAAATGGGTAGATCCAGTTCGGTTTTTATTTTTTTTAGTATCTTTAATCCATTCGGTAGTCGGGGCCCTCGGTACGACTTTATAGAAGTACGATTTGCTTTGTCGTAAGACGCTTTGAAAATAAACGGAACACCCCTATCACTTGTAATACGTTTTAATTTTTCAGCGACACCCATTGCATGTTGTTCGGACTCAATTACACAAGGACCACCAACGAGAGCAATGGGGTTTTGACCTCCTATGGAATAAGGACCAACAGCAATGGGGCGAGTAAGTTTAGGTGATAAGCTCATTCGGGCCTCGGTGATAATGCGGCCTGGACTTCATCTGTTATGGGAACGGGGTGAGGAACTTCTGTTCGGGCGGGCAAACCCTCGGGAGCCAGCTGCCCTAGCATAATCTCCCGTACCTTTTCAAAGTTGAGCGCTTTATAGGGGGAAGCGAAGCCGTTTTTGGATATTTCTAATAGGTCTAAATCTGAAAAATCATCATGTAAAAGAAGGATGATTGGAATCTGGCGATATCTCTTTTTTATATTAAATAAATGTTTAATTTCGTTTTTATCTTTTCGGGGTACGAAAACGATTAGATCGCAATTTATTAAATCGGGGCGTTTAAAGCAATCATTTATAGAAAGAAAAGTAATAACGGTAATAATTTCTTCGCTAAGAAATTTTGCTAGTTGTATGCGCTCACTGCGCACCGGATCGGCAATGAATACTGTTTTATAATTCATTAAACTTTCTTAAGGTTATATAAACACACAACTCAGTCTAACATTTATTTTTCAGCAAAACCTCTTTGATTTGTTATTGTCGCTGTGAAAGAATGGAATATGAAAAACTTTATTGAGGGTTTTTCTGATATGTTGAATAAAAAGTGGCCATATTTTTAACGTGTCTCTGATTTGCTTCCCCAGCTTTTATAGAAAATTAAATCCTTATTTTTAAAGTGGATTATTTTTAAACTTACATAATTTAAGCATGATTCGACAAGATATATTAAAAGATCTGAAACGTGTGGTGATTAAAATTGGCAGCAGCGTTATCTCTAATAAGGATAAAAGACAATCGTCACTAGAATGTGGGTTGAGCAAAGACTGGGTGAGGCATTATGCTCGTCAGATCAAGCTGATTCAAGACAAGGGTTACGATGTTGTGCTGGTATCTTCTGGTGCTGTTATGGCAGGGCGCGAAAGGTTGGGTTTGAGCAGAGCCGATCTATCCATTCCAGAAAAACAGGCATGTGCTGCTATTGGTCAGAGCTTTCTCATGCACACTTATGAAAAGGCGTTTGAAAAAAAGAATATGAAGGTGGCGCAGATTTTGTTGAGCAATGATGACTTGGGCAATCGTCGCCGCTATCTGAATGCAAAACATACTATAGAAGCTTTGCTAGCGCGTGATGTGATTCCAATTATAAATGAAAATGACTCTGTTACGGTAGAAGAGATCAAGATTGGGGATAACGATACACTTTCAGCGACGGTTGCCTGTTTAGTGGATGCACAACTCTTGATAATTCTTTCTGATGTCAAAGGACTTTATAACCGAGACCCTTCTTTGAAGAATACAGGCGAAAAGGCGGAGTTAATTTCACAAGTTGCACGTGTTAGTGAAGTAATTGAGCGTACAGCAGGAAAAAGCAACAATCAATTAACAGTGGGAGGGATGTATACTAAGGTGATCGCTGCAAAAAAGACCATGAGTTTTGGTATTCCCGCTTTAGTTGTGGATGGACTGGATAAGAAGATTCTGGAAAATATTTTTTCGGGGAAGGACGTTGGCACTTTGTTTTGGTCGGGTAAAGGGAAGATTCGTGACCGTAAACATTGGATTGCTCACACTCTTAAGCCCGCAGGTACCCTTGTTATTGATGACGGTGCTCGTAAAGCCCTTATTGAAAGAGGTAAAAGCTTACTCCCGGCCGGAGTAATAAAAATTAAAGGTGAATTTGAATTTGGCAAAGCCGTAATGATTCTTGATGAAGAGGGCAAGGAGATCGGCCGAGGTCTTGTTAATTATAATTCCCGCGATTTGCAGCAGATTAAGGGAATGAAAACACCTGTTATCAAAAAATTGATCGGCGAATCATTTTATGAAGAA
This sequence comes from uncultured Nitrospina sp., assembly GCA_913044145.1. Taxonomy (GTDB): domain Bacteria; phylum Nitrospinota; class Nitrospinia; order Nitrospinales; family VA-1; genus UBA8687. Next base: position 2,707 of record CAJWOD010000111.1, read on the forward strand.
GTGATTCACCGAGACGACTTAGTAATTTTTTAGCTCCTAAATTAAAAAAGTATTCTAGATGCCGAAATGGTGGGAAAAAGAACCGTTACGTTTTGAGTGTCAGCCCGATTGTTTTAAATGTTGTATGAAACCTGGCATCATTTATTTTGATCGTGAAGATATACGGAATGCGGCAGAATATCTGGGTATTTCACCATCAGAACTAAAGGAAACCTTTCTCACCAGAGATGATGGAAAATGGGTTATGGAAGTTGGAGCAGATGGTACACCCTGTAGTTTTCTAACGGATACAGGATGCGGTATTCATAATAGGAAGCCCAAGCAATGTCAGTCTTACCCTTTCTGGCGTGAGAATATGGATTCCAAAAGCATGTGGGGGTTGGTCGGTGGATTTTGTCCCGGTATCAACATTGGACCTTTGGTAAAAATAGAAACTATCAAAACTTTTCTTAAAAAATTCCGGCACTAAGTTTACGACCATTAAGCTAGGGCTTATTTTGTTAATTTTATTTTCGCTGCTGTGTTCCGGTATAAGCTATTAGGGGGGAAGTGGATTTATTAAACCTTGATTTTGATAGTGATTATCATTATCATAAAAGATATGCAGTAACGTCAAGCTTATCTATAGTTTTATTGGTTCATTTTAAATTTTAGGAGAATTAAGATAATAAAAATATTTCTAAATTTAGTTTTAATAACTTTTTTGTCTAATGTTTTTTTTCAACCGGCTTTTGCCGTTCAAGATTCTAAATTGGGGTTTCTTGTAATAGCACAGGATAGGGGACATCTAGGGAATAAAGATATCCAAGTTATTTTTGACAAATTCAGTGAAGAATATAAAGCTAATCTAGTTTTCGTAGGAAGAAAATATGATGGAATTGGCAGCGAATATTCCGAACATATTAAAAATGCAATTTCAAAATTTGATCCAAAAAAAATTTCAAAAATAGTAGTGCTCCCACTTTTTCTATCAAAATCAAATCATATTTTAAATAAAATACAAAAAAGTTTTTCTGCCTACAATAAGGACAACTTTGAAATTAAGTGGGCTCCTAGCATGTCAGAAAGCTATTTGATCGCCCAAATCCTTCTTGATCGAGTCATTTCGATCAGTCAAGACCCCGAGAATGAAAGGTTAGCAATACTTGGCATGGGAGCTGTTGATGAGCTAAGCGAAAATTTAATTAAAAAAGATTACGAGAATTTCATTGATTACGTAAAAGAGCGTAAATCGTTTAAAGAAGTTCAAATTGGAATATACTATGACCATGGTGTTGAAAGAAAAAAACGCAAAGCAAAAAATAAAGAGGTAGATGATAATGTTATTAGGTATGCAGCCAAAAAAGGAAACACTTTATTGATCCCATTTTTAATTGGTCCTAAGTATTCTCATATGATGTCCATGAATCATTGGCTTAGTCAAAAATTCGAAGAATTTGATCTTAAATACAGCTATGAGTCCATTGTTACTCATCCTAATATTTTAGTTTGGATGAAGAAAATAGCCAACCAAAACACTTTTGACGAAAACAAAAAAATAGGGGTTGTTGTTATGCCTCATGGTTCTACAGTGCCTTATAATGAAGCTGTTGAAGCCAGTATTCAGCCATTGAAAAAGAAATATCCCGTAGACCTGGCTTACGGTATGGGGGACCCTTTTGCTATTCAAGACGCTGTCTCCAATTTAGAACAGAAAGGAGTTAAGGAGATCGTATTTGTTAGAATGTATGCGATGTCAAACCAGTTCAAAGATAAAACCGATTATATTTTAGGATTAAAGGATACCCTTCCAGAAAATTACAAGGAGACATTTTACACAGATCGAGCGCCCCCTCAGGTTCGAACTAGTGCGATTATAAAAACATTTGGCGGATATGAAGAAGATCCTCTTATTGGAGAAATTCATCTGGAAAGAATTAAAGAAATAAGCAAAAACCCGAATGAAGAAACTATTATTTTACTTGCACACGGTGCAAAGACAGATGAAGCTGATATTGCTTGGCGTCAAGCAATGCAGACTCATCTTAATA